>DAIMKK010000006.1:19846-20521 GCA_036721745.1 Pseudolabrys sp.
AGCCTCGGCCTGGCCGCGCTCTTCCGCGCCGATCCCGGGATAGGCGCCCGCCGTATCCACCAGCGCGATCACCGGAATGCCGAAGCGGTCGGCCATCTCCATCAGCCGCGCCGCTTTGCGGTAGCCTTCGGGCTTGGCCATGCCGAAATTGTGCTTGATCCGGCTCTCGGTGTCGGAGCCTTTTTCGTGGCCGATGATGCAGACGCTCTCGCCGCGGAAACGGCCGAAGCCGCCGACGATGGCCGCATCGTCGCCGAATTTGCGGTCGCCGGCGAGCGGGACGAAATTCTCGATCAGACCGGCGACGTAGTCGAGGCAATGCGGCCGCTGCGCATGGCGCGCCACTTGCGTCTTCTGCCAGGGCGTCAGGTCGGCATAGAGCTCCTTGAGGGCGAGCGCCGCCTTCACCTCGAGCCGGCTGATCTCGTCGCCGACGGCGACCGCCGAGTCGCTCTCGCCCATGGCGCGCAATTCCTCGACCTTGGCCTCCAGTTCGGCCACCGGTTTTTCGAAGTCGAGATAGGTGCGCATGGTTCCGGCTAGCATTTGATCGGGTAGTGACGCAGGCGAAGGCTCTAAGTCAAGCAGTCGGGTTAATATGGTTTTTACCGCGCTTTCTGGCTAGCACTACTTTGGCAGATTTATTCATGCGGCGGCTCGGTGCCGATCCATTTT
>DAIMKK010000007.1:0-7693 GCA_036721745.1 Pseudolabrys sp.
AAACTGAATCATCAAATTATCGCCGTGGCTATGAGTTTTTCAGCAAACTGCTAGATCCTTTGGCACTTTTTCCGCAATACCGAACATCTGCTCGCGCCGCCGCATCTCGGCCCAGACGTCGTCCGGATGCACCCCGGAATGAACCCAGAGCACCACCAAATTATAGAGTAAATCGGCGCTTTCGCGCACCACGGCTTCGGGCTGGCCGTGCATGGCGTCGATCACCACTTCGACCGCTTCTTCGGCGAGTTTCTTGGCCATTTTGGCGCGGCCGGCGCGCAACAGCCGGGCGGTGCGCGACTTCGCCGGGTCGGAACCCCGAGCGGCGATCACGGCGTCATAGAGCCGGGCGACCGAATCAGTCATCCGCACACAATACCCGATCCGCGCGCCGAACCGGTTAACGGCCAGCGAAAATTGCGGCCGAATGGGCATTAGCCTTACTTCGGGGGCCCGGTCCGGGACTATTCTTCCTCGTCCGCCAGCAGGATCGCGTTGCCGCCGGAGGCGGCGGTGTTCACCGTCACCACCTGCTCGAGTGCAAAACGGAACAGATAGTTCGGTCCGCCGGCCTTCGGCCCGGTGCCGGAAAGTCCACTGCCGCCAAAAGGTTGGCTGCCGACCACGGCGCCGATCATGTTGCGGTTGACGTAGACATTGCCGTTGCTCAGCCGCGCGGCGATGCGCTCGACCGTGGCGTCGATGCGCGAATGGATGCCGAGGGTGAGCGCGGTGCCGTTGCCGGCGAGGTCGGCGATCAGGCGGTCGAACTCGTCTGCTCGCCAGCGAACAATATGCAAGACTGGCCCGAACACTTCTTCTTTCAATTGTTCTGCGCGATCGAGTTCTAGGATCGCCGGCGCGACATAAGTTCCGCGCGACGGCACGGCTCCCTCCCAACGGAAGCGCAGCGCGCCGTGCATGTCTGCGATCCAGCGCTCGAGCCGGTCGCGCGCCTCGGCATCGATCACCGGGCCGACCTGCGTTGCCGGATCGCGCGGATCGCCGAGTGTCAGTTCGCGCGCTGCGCCCTCCACCATATCGAGCACGCGTTCGGCCACGTCGTCCTGCACGCAGAGCAGCCGCAAGGCCGAGCAGCGCTGGCCGGCGGAACGGAAGGCCGAGGCGATGACGTCGTCGGTCACCTGCTCCGGCAGCGCGGTGGCGTCGACGATCATGGCGTTGATGCCCCCGGTCTCGGCGATCAGCACCGGGATCGGCCCGTCCTTGGCGGCGAGCGTGCGGTTGATGATGCGCCCGACTTCCGTCGAGCCGGTGAAGGCGACACCGGCAATGCCCGCCTGACCGGTGAGCATGCCGCCGACTTTGCCGTCGCCCGGCACCAGATGCAGTGCGCTCGCCGGCACGCCGGCCGCGTGCAGCAGCTTCACGGCTTCAGCGGCGATCAGCGGCGTCTGCTCGGCGGGTTTGGCCACGACGCTATTGCCGGCGGCGAGCGCCGCCGTCACCTGGCCGGTGAAAATCGCCAGCGGAAAATTCCACGGGCTGATGCAGACGAAGAGGCCGCGGCCGCGATAGCGCAGTTCGTTGCTCTCGCCGGTCGGACCGGGCAATGGCTGCGGCGCTAAGCTGCGGCGCGCTTGGCTCGCATAGTAGCGGCAGTAATCGGCGGCCTCGCGCACTTCCGAAAGACAGTCATCAAGTGTCTTGCCGGCTTCATTCTGCAATAGCGCGATCAGGCACCCACGGTTTTGTTCGATCAGATCGCCGGCGCGCTCCAGCGCGGCGGCTCGGTCGGCGACCGGCGTTGCGCTCCACTGCGAAAAACCAGCTTGCGCCGCCGCAACCGCGGCCGCGACGATCGCTTCGTCGCCCTCCTCGACAATGCCAATGGGTTTTCCGTCGATCGGCGAAACGATGCTACGCGCGCGCCCGGTGACCGCGACGCCGTCGATCAGCGGCGCGGCCTTCGCGTGCTTCGGTGCAACATTAATCTCGGCCAGCAGCGCTGCGAGCGCGGCGGAATCGCCGAATTCTATTCCTGCGGAATTGCGCCGCTCGGGCGCGAACAAATCGCGCGGCAAGGGAATGTGCGGATGGCGCGCATGTCCGGGACTGGCGATCCAGCTCTGCGGCCGCCGTAGCACGGTCTCGATCGGCACCGCCGGATCGGCCGCCACCGACACGAAAGAGGAGTTGGCGCCATTCTCCAACAGCCGGCGCACCAGATAGGCGAGCAGATCGGCGTAGCCGCCGACCGGCGCGTAGACGCGGCAGGTCAGTTCCGGCATTTCCGCCAGTAATTCGTGATAGAGCGCCTCGCCCATGCCGTGCAGGCGCTGGAACTCGTAATCATGCGTGTTGCCGGCGTCTTCGATCACGCTGGCGACCGTGAGCGCGTTGTGGGTGGCGAATTGCGGATAGAGCCGTGGCCGCGCCTTGAGGAGCCGACACGCGCAGTCGAGGTAGCAGAGATCGGTCATCGCCTTGCGGCTGAACACCGGATAGTCGGCAAGGCCGCGCTCCTGCGCGCGCTTGATCTCGCTGTCCCAATAGGCGCCCTTGACTAGCCGCACCATCAGGTGGCGGTCGAGCGCGACGGCGACATCTGCGATCCAATCGATCACCGCGCTGGCACGCTTCTGATAGGCCTGCACCGCAAGCCCGAAGCCGTCCCAGCCAGAGAGCGACGAATCGCGCAGCACGGCGGCGATCACGTCGAGCGACAATTCCAGCCGGTCGGCCTCTTCGGCATCGACGGTGAAATTGAGTTCGTAATTTTTTGCCAAGCGCGCCAATTTGAGCACTTTCGGCGGCAGCTCCTTGAGCACGCGCTCGCGCGCCAGCGGCTCGTAACGCGGATGCAGCGCCGACAATTTCACCGAAATGCCCGGACGGCGCGGTAGCGCGGCCTTGCCCGCGTTTTTGCCGATGGCGTCGATGGCATTGGCATAAGACACGAAATAGCGCTGCGCGTCCGCGGCGGTGCGGGCGCCCTCGCCCAACATGTCGAAGGAATAGAGAAACTCGCGGCCGTTATCGGCGCGCGCCAGCGCCTCCTCGATCGTCTGCCCGAGCACGAAATGCGAGCCGAGCAGCCGCATAGCCTGGCGGGTGGCGACGCGCACCGCCGGCAGGCCGAGCCGCTTCAGCAGCGCCTCGACGATGCCCTCCGGCGTCTCGCCCGGATGGATGACGCGCGCCGTAATGCCCAATGTCCAGGCCGAGGCCGACACCAGCAGCGCGGTCGAGCGCGTATCGTGATGCGCCCAGTCGCCGCTTTTAAGCTTGTCCTCGATCAGGCGGTCGGCGGTGGTGGCGTCGGGCACCCGCAGCAGCGCCTCGGCCAGCACCATCAGCGCCAGGCCCTCTTTGGTGGAAAGCGCATAAGCGTGCAGGAAATCTTCCACACCGCCGAGCCGGCCAACGCGCGCGCGGATCGCCTGAACCAGCCGCGTGGCGCGGGCATCGATGCGCGCCTCGGCACCGTCCGGACGGCCGGCCGACGAGAGCAGCGCCGCAGCCAGATCCTCATCCACCGGCGCATAAAGCGCGTGGAACGTGGAAATATCTTTGGCCGCAATAGCGGGCTTTGCCGACGACATGGATCGGCCTCCTAGCTGGGCCGTGAGTTTAGCTTAATGTCGGCGATCACCCCAAAAGCGGGTATTCATTGGCGCGGCCAGCATGGTCGCATTGCGCCATGAACGAACATTCTCCGGCCGGTACGCTCGGCTTATTTTCGCCGTTCGTTACTGGCCGTTTGGAAAGAATCGGTCCATTCGATACGATTTTCCGAGCGAGTGTTGCTGGCATTTTTAGCGATATAAAAAAGCCCGGCAAGATGCCGGGCATTCCTAGATCAAGCAAATCAATCAAAAAGACGAGTAGCCTACTTTTGCAGCTCATTCGGCTTGGTGGCCGGCTTATCGCCTTGCCGGGTCCAGCTACTTTTCCGGCAGCACCACCGGCGCATAGCTTCGCGCAGTCGCGTCGAATATCGCAACCTGGATAACCGGGTAGTCTTGTTTGAGTTTCACGCCGGCCGTCATGGCTTCCTCGGATGTCTCAAATCGCGTTTTCAATTTGCCATCGACTGATAAGACATAGCCATCGATCGGCATTGCGTTCGCGCGCAGATTTGCCGGCTTTTCTATTTTGCCTTTCATGGGTCATTCCTTTGTTGTGTTTGGCTTCAACGTCGCCGAGTCAATCTGTCGCAGCGCCAGCTATACATTAGATTTTTAGAAATCGGCGGCGACGAGGCTGTAGAAGCTCTTTCGGCCGCGGCCGTAAACCTTTGCCGCGATCTCATAGATCAATTTGCGGTTGCTATCGAAGGCCCGTAGAAAACCGGTTTCGTCGGGCTCAAGATTGGGCTGAATGTGCTTGAGCGCATCCCAGGTCACAAAAAACGAATTTTCCATCGAGCGGTCGTAGCCCCAGAAGCGTACCGCGTGCCGCGAGGCGTCGTAACTGCGGCTTAGATTGGGAAACGTCACCGCCTGATTCACGGCAACCGGCGGTCGCTGCCATGGCCAATTCATTGCGGCACCACCGGGATACCATCGCCAATCAAGACCGGAGTTGCTTCATTCGTTCCACCAGCGTCACTCGCATGCACGGTCTGGTCCTGATGGTCCGCAAGCCACTGCTCGTTGTCCGCGAGCATAGTATAGCTGCGTTCACGCCGCTGAAATTCACGCGCGCCATCGGGGCTATTCGCCGTCCTGGCCAATTCAGCGTATTCGGCCGCTTTCGCACGATATAGCTCGGGCGCGGACATTGCGGGCCTTTCTGTAAGAGAGCCTGCCTCAATTGCCAGACGTGGCAATAAGGCAAGTGTGGAGCATATGGGGATGCCGCTTCACTTTAGCGAGGGGCATAGCGACTTATTCTCCATCGCCGTCACATAACTTCTCGACTTTGGGCGCAATTGGGCGCACCGTTTCCCGAGTCGAAGCGCCTCAAGACGCTCCGTCCCAAGCAGAAAAACTGACGTTACCTCCCGCCTTCGCCAAGAATTGCTCGGCGCGGCGTCGGCTTATTGCAGGAGAATCAAATGTCAGCTTGGTTTGTTCCGCCGGTGGTCGTGCCGGCGCTGCCGGTGATAGCAATCGCCGTGACGGCCTTGTTGCGATGACCATCGTGGACAATGACGGCCGATTGCAGGGTCCCGCCGACGCCAATCGCATCGACGTCAGCTCGCCTGCCGAAATGCGGCATTGGGTGCGGGAAATCGGCCGGCCCGCCGCCAAACTCAACGAAGCGGTAAAAGCGGTCGGACCCTTGGTATCCGACGTTCGGGACTATTTGCGAAACCGCTCACTTTACGGAAGACCGCGATGACGCGCACCAAGCTCAGCACCCTGACATTCAGCCATGCCTTCACGTTAAAAGGTGCAGGACGTTCGTTTTCGGCGGGAGCTTATGAAGTGGTGACGGACGAAGAACTAATCGAAGGCCTTTCGTTTCCGGCATATCATCGGGTCGCTAGCTGGATCCTCACGCCGGAGCATAACTCCAGCTCCGCGACGGAAATGATCATGATCGATCCAGTCGAACTTGCCGTAGCCCATGCGCACGATACGGCCAATCCGCATTAGGCCGCGGTGTTCGCCTTGCGTACCGTGGCGCCGCTAGGGAGTAATTCCGGCGGGACGGCGACCGGATCATAGAACATCGCCGCGATGTCGTCGGCCAGCTGCTCATAGACGGCGCGCGCGCCGCCCTCACGGACATAGATTCCGCTGTAGAGGTCGGGCAGTTTCGGCAGCGGCGGGTTCTCCCAAACCAGCATGCCGGCTTTTGCCGCCCGCCGGCGCGTGATCGCCATGACGCCGAGGCCGGCATCGACCGCGCTACGCAGACTGGACACGCTCGGACCGGTGAAAACGTCTTCCCAGTGCAGGCCGGCCGACTGCAAGGCCTGCACCGCGAGCCGGTGATACACGCAAAGCTCGCCATAGGAGACCAGCGGCACCGGCCGATCGTGGTCGATGCGGGTCGCCGTGCTGTGCACCCAGACCACCTCTTGCGCCCGACTGTGGCGGGCGTCATGCGGCGGCTTCATCGATAGTCCGATCATAAGATCGATGTCGCCGGCGCGCAGATCCCGCGCCAGCGGATCGTAGAAATCGGTCCGTATGCTGAAACGAACGTCCGGCCAGCGCGTGCGGAACTGCGCCAAGATGCCAGGCAAGATCGAGGCGATGTATTCACTCGGCGTCCCGACGCGGATCACCAGCTCGGGCCGTGGGCCGTTGTCGCTGATACTCACGATTTGGTCGTTGATCGAGAGCAGGCGGCGCGCATAGCTGACCACCAAGTCTCCTTGCGGCGTCAGGCTAATGCCCTGGACGCTGCGATCGAACAATTCACCGCCGAGCAGGAACTGCAGCCGCTTGATCTGCGCGCTCACCGCCGGCTGAGTGACCCCGAGCTTGGCCGCGGCCTTTGTGAAGCTGCGCAAATCGACGACCGCAACAAGCGTCCGCAGCAGATCGGTTGGGATATTGGTCATTGGCCGCACCGCCTCCCCAAGATTATGTTTATATGCACACTAACGAATATGAATGTGCCGGACTGTATCACGTCCCGATTTTCGATCAATTTTGCGGTGTTATGAAACCGCCGCCTTGCGTTTTATCAATTGTGCTGACGATATTTCGTTCCCGTTTTCGGCAGCCGCCGCAGAGATCTCAGCCGTCGAAACGCGTTCCGCGCTACTTGATGCGTTCAAGAATGCTCACGTAATTCGCCACTGCCGTGCCGCCCATGTTGAAGATGCCGCCGAGGCGAGCGTTCTTCACCTGCAAATCGTTGGCAGTTCCGGTGAGCTGCATCGCGGCGAGCGCGTGCATCGATACGCCGGTGGCGCCGATCGGATGGCCTTTCGCCTTCAAGCCGCCGGACGGGTTGACCGGCAACTTTCCGTCCTTTTGCGTCCAGCCTTCCTTGATGGCGCGGGCGCCCTGGCCTTCGGCGGTCAGACCCATGGCCTCGTATTCGATCAACTCGGCGACGGTGAAGCAGTCGTGCGTCTCGACGAAGGACAAATCGCCGAGCTTGAGTCCCGCCTGGGCGAGCGCGCCATGCCAGGCATGGGCGCAGCCTTCGAACTTCAAAATGTCGCGTTTCGACATCGGCAGGAAATCCTGCACGTGCGCGGCCGCGCGGAAGGCGACCGCTTTGCCGAGCTTGAGCGCGGTCTCCACGTCGGCGAGCACGACCGCTGCGGCACCGTCCGACACCAGCGAGCAGTCGGTGCGCTTGAGCGGACCGGCGACGAACGGATTCTTCTCGCTCTCGGTGCGGCAGAAATCATAGCCGAGATCCTTGCGCATCTGCGCGTAAGGATTGCCGACGCCGTTCTTGTGGTTCTTGGCGGCGATCATCGCCAGCGCATCGGATTGATCGCCCCATTTCTGGAAATAGAGTCCGGCGATCTTGCCGAAGATGCCGGCGAAGCCGCCGTCGATCTCGGCTTCTTCGCGCACGTAAGATGCTTTCAAGAGGTTGCGGCCGATTTCGGGCGCCGGCGTGGTCGTCATCTGCTCGACGCCAACGCAAAGCACGATGCGCGCGGAGCGCGCCTCGATCGCCTTGATGCCCTGGTGCACGGCGGCCGAACCGGTCGCGCAGGCGTTCTCGACCCGGGTCGCGCGCTTGAAGCGCAAATCGGGCGAGGCCTGCAGCACCAGCGCGGCGGTAAAATCCTGGGGAGAAAATC
>DAIMKK010000007.1:7703-19363 GCA_036721745.1 Pseudolabrys sp.
CCGACACGCCGGCATCGGCCAACGCTTCGCCGGCGACCCGCACGATCAGGCTTTCGAGACGGTCTCCCCGCTGAGCTTTCCGAAGGGCGTATGAGCCCAGCCGACGATACAGGCGGTCATCGAACTCTCCTTTGCCGAACTTTGGTCGCATTGGTCGGCGATGTACGGCTAAGTCAGCATCAGTCAAACCGGGGGTGGGGCGGACTTTGCCTCCCGTCCAAAGCTTCGATAGCTTAGCGCCACCGCCGATGGAACCCCGTCGTTTTCTTGGGTCTTTCCTTTGGCCCGAACCCTCAACCGGACCGCGACCATTGCCACATTGCGCTAGCCCCCGTTCCCTGATGTTTGGCCTTGCCGTGACGGCAGTGGCGGCGCTCGCCGGCACGACGCATGCCGGAGCTGAAGCGCAGCTATTGATCGAGGCCGCGACCGGCAAGGTGCTGCACGCGGAAAACGCCACCTACCCGTGGTACCCGGCCTCGGTCACCAAAATAATGACCGCCTACACTACCTTGCACGCCATCAAGGAAGGCCGCATCGGCTTCGACACCATGCTGACCGTATCGCGCAACGCGGCGGCGCAGCAGCCGACCAAGATGGGTTTCAAGGCCGGCACCCGCCTCACCCTCGACAATGCGCTGAAGATGTTGATGGTGAAATCGGCCAACGACATGGCGGTGGCGATCGCCGAAGGCGTCGGCGGCTCGATCGAGGGCTTCGCCGACATGATGAACGCGAACGCCCGCCGGCTCGGCATGACCGAGTCGCATTTCGTCAATCCGAACGGCTTGCCGGCGGAAAACCACGTCACCTCGGCGCGCGATCTCGGCATCCTGGCCCGCGCGCTGATCAAAGAATTTCCCGAAGACGATTCCTACTGGCATATCCACGCGATCCAGTACGGCAACCGCGTGATGCGCAATTACAATTCGCTGCTCGACCGCTATCCCGGCGCCGACGGCATGAAGACCGGCTTCATTTGCTCCTCCGGATATAATGTGGTGGCGACGGCGACCCGCAACGGGCGGCGCCTGATTGCGATCGTGCTCGGCGCGTATTCCGGCGCGGTGCGCGCGCAAAAGGCGGCGGCGCTGCTCGAGCGCGGCTTCAACGGCGGCGGTCTCACCTGGCTCACGCCGTCGCTCGGCACTGTCGACGCTCTAGCGCCGATCGATGCGCAGCCGCCCGATCTGCGCGAAGAAATGTGCGGTGGTCATCGCCGCAAGCCGCCGGCGGAAGACAACGACGAAGAACAACAAGACGCCGCCGCGGCACCCGCCAACGGCGATATCAGCTCGGCGCAGGGATTCATGCTGTCCGCCTTGCGGCCACTCAACGGCAAGTTCGTGCTGGGACCGGCGGTCGAGACCGAGGCGCCGATCAAGGTATTCACCGGCCCGCCCGATCATCCGGATGCGGTGCAGACCGCCGAACCGCGGGCGAAAAAGAAAAAGCGCGTCGCCAAGAAAGACAGCGGCGACAAAAAGACCGCCGCTCCGAAAGACGCCGGCGACAAAACCGCGGCCGCACCTAAGCGCGTTAAGCACGCGGCGAAGCCCAAGGTCAGTTCGGCCAAATAATGCCCGAGGCCGGCGATAGCACGGATCGGCACCGGCCGACGGAGCCCATTCCGCTCACCGTGCTCACCGGCTTTCTCGGCGCCGGCAAGACCACGCTGCTCAACCGCCTGCTCAAAGACGAGGCGCTGAGCCAGACCGCCGTCATCATCAACGAATTCGGAGACGTCGCGCTCGATCACCTGCTGGTCGAATATATCGGCGACAACATGGTGCTGCTGCAAAGCGGCTGCCTGTGCTGCACCATGCGCGGCGATCTGGTCGACGCACTGGAGACTTTGCTGCGCGATCTCGACAATAGGCGCTGCACGTTCCGCCGCGTGCTGTTGGAAACCACTGGCCTCGCCGATCCGGCGCCGGTGCTGCACACCGCCATGGCGCATCCCTATCTGGTGCAGCGCTACCGGCTCGACGGCGTGGTGACGGTAATCGATTGCGTCAACGGCGAGGCCACGCTCGACGCCCATTCCGAAGCGGTGAAGCAGGCCGCGGTCGCCGACCGCATCGTGCTGACCAAGACGGACTTGGCCGACGAAAAGCAGCGCGCAGCCATCGTCGAGCGCCTGAGCGTGCTTAATCCGGCGGCGGCCATTCTCGATGCCGCGAAGGGCGAAGCGACCGCGGAGCGGCTGTTGAACTGCGGGCTGTACGATCCGCAGCGCAAAATCCCCGACGTGAAAAAATGGCTGGCCGCCGAGGCCTATGCGGACGATCACCACCACCATCATCACGACGTCAACCGGCACGACGAGCACATCGGCTCGTTCGTGCTCACCGCCGATGCCGCCATCCCCGCCGGCACGCTCGACATGTTCCTCGAACTACTGAGCGCGACCCATGGCGACAAATTGTTGCGGCTCAAGGGCATCGTGAAGCTCGCCGAAATGCCCGATACGCCGGTAGTGGTGCACGGCGTGCAGCATGTCTTCCATCCGACTGCCCGGCTGGAACGCTGGCCGGACGACGACCATCGCACCCGGCTGGTGTTCATCACGCGCGATCTGCCGGAGCGCACCGTGCGCGAACTGTTCGAGGCCTTCCTCGGCGCCGCGGTGGTCGACCGCCCGGACCGCGCGGCCTTGACCGACAATCCGCTCATCCCATTCGGCAGGGTTGACCGTTAACCGCCGCCCTTGCGCCGTCCCTCGACTCGACTAATGCTGTTGGGCGTCCGCCGGCCATGCTTGAAAAGAGCCGCGCGGCAATTGGGGAAACGCCATGCAACGGCCAATGGAGCGACCTTGGCTGCAATATTATCCGCCGGGCGTGCCCGCCGACATCGACACGACGCGCTATCCGTCGCTGGTAGCGATGTTCGAGGAAAGCTTTAAGGCGCACGCCGCGAGCGAAGCCTGCGTGTGCATGGGCAAGACCTTGACCTATGCTGAGCTCGAGGTGGCCTCGCGCGCCTTCGCCGCCTGGCTGCAGAGCAAGGGCCTCGCGCGCGGCGCCCGCGTCGCCATCATGATGCCGAACGTGCTGCAATATCCGGTGGCGATCGCCGGCATCCTGCGCGCCGGCTTGACCGGCGTGAACGTCAATCCGCTGTACAAGCCGCGCGAGTTGGAATTCCAGCTCAAGGACTGCGGCGCCGAAGCCATCGTCG
This sequence comes from Pseudolabrys sp., assembly GCA_036721745.1. Lineage (GTDB taxonomy): Bacteria > Pseudomonadota > Alphaproteobacteria > Rhizobiales > Xanthobacteraceae > Pseudolabrys. The sequence continues at coordinate 10,887 of DAIMKK010000007.1, forward strand.
TGCTGGAGAATTTCGCCTCCGTGCTGCAGGAGGCGCTGCCGGCGACCGACGTCAAACATGTCGTGGTCGCCAGCATGGGCGACATGCTCGGCCTGCTGAAAGGCCCGCTGGTCAATGCGGTGGTGCGGCACGTCAAGAAGATGGTGCCGGCCTATGCACTGCCGGGCGCGACCAAATTCAACGACGCGCTTGCCCTCGGCGGCAGTCTACCGTTCACGCGCATTGAGGTCGGGCCCGACGACATCGCCTTCCTGCAATATACCGGCGGCACCACCGGTGTCGCCAAGGGCGCGATGCTGCTGCACCGGAACCTGGTCGCCAATGTGCTGCAGGTGGTGGCTTGGAACGAACCGATGGTGACGATACCGCCCCTGATCGACCGGATCATCGTCGTCACCGCGCTGCCGCTCTATCACATCTTCGCGCTGACCGCGTGCTTCCTGTTCAGCATCCGCACCGGCGGCATGTGCATTTTGATTCCGAATCCGCGCGAGATAAGCGGCCTGATCAAGGAATTGAGCCACTACAAGGTGAACATGTTCCCGGCCGTGAACACGCTCTACAACGCGCTGCTCAATCACCCAGACTTCGGTAAGCTTGATTTGAGCATGCTGAAATCCGCGGTCGCCGGCGGCATGGCGGTGCAGAAATCAGTCGCCGACGCGTGGGTGAAAGCGACCGGCAAGCCGATCGTGGAGGGCTACGGCCTGTCGGAAACCTCGCCGGTGCTTACCTGCAATCGCGGCGACATCGCCGAATGGACCGGCACGATCGGATTGCCGGTGCCGTCGACCGAAATCTCGATCCGCGACGAGGCCGGCCATGACCTGCCGGCCGGCGAGCAAGGCGAGATTTGCGCGCGCGGGCCGCAGATCATGTCCGGATACTGGCGGCGCCCCGACGAGACCGCCAAGGTGATGACCGCGGACGGCTTCTTCCGCACCGGCGACATCGGCGTGATGGACGCGGCCGGTCGCGTCAAGATCATCGACCGCAAGAAAGACATGATCTCGGTGTCCGGCTTCAAGGTGTATCCCAACGAGGTCGAGGACGTGGCGATGATGCAAGGCGGCGTGCTGGAATGCGCCGCGGTCGGCGTGCCGGACGCCCATTCCGGAGAAGCCGTGAAATTGTTCGCGGTGAAGAAATCGCCGGACCTGACCGAACAGAAACTGCGCAAATACATGCACGGCGAGCTCGCCGGTTATAAGATGCCCAAACAGATCGAGTTCCGCAAAGAACTGCCGAAGACCAATGTCGGAAAAATCCTGCGCCGCGCCTTGCGAGACGAAGCATGAGCGAAGCGGCCGCGCTGCCTTCGGCTGCCAACGTGATCGCGTTCTGGCGCGCGGCCGGGCCGAAACGCTGGTTCGAGAAGGACGCCGCTTTCGACGACGATATCCGCTGGCGCTTTCTCAAAGTTCACGAAGCGGCCGCCGCCGGCAAACTGACCGCCTGGGAAGCCAACGCCGAGGGTGCGCTGGCGCTGCTCATTTTGCTCGATCAATTCCCGCGCAATATGTTCCGCGGGTCAGCGCGCGCCTTCGCCAGCGATCCGCTGGCGCTCGCCGTCGCCAGCCGCGCTATCCTCAACGGCTTCGACGGCGTGTTTGCCGACCTGCGCGGCTTTTTCTATCTGCCGTTCGAGCATTCGGAAAATCTGGCCGACCAGGAAAAGGGGGTCGCGTTCTATAAAGCGGTCGGCGACGCCAACGGCGTGAAGTGGGCCGAGATTCACGTCGATATCATTCGCCGTTTCGGCCGCTTCCCGCACCGCAACGCGGTACTCGGTCGCGTCAGTACGCCGGAGGAACAGAAGTTCCTCGACGACGGCGGGTTCGCCGGCTAGCGCGAATTCGCGGGACGCTGCCCGCAACATCCAGTTGCGGCCCGATCCGCTGGCAAATTAAAGATTGGCCGGCGCGTGAATAGCCCCGCCGCACATCGCGGCGGGGTATGCTATTAGGATGCCATGACAGATTTTCACGGCGTCTTTCCCTATCTGGTCTCGCCGATCGACGCGCAGGGCCGCATCCTCACCGATGTGCTCGGAAGGCTGGTGTCCGACCTGATCAAGGCCGGCGTACATGGCTTGACGCCGCTCGGCTCGACCGGCGAGTTCGCGTATCTCACGCGCGAGCAGCGCCCGGCGGTGGTGCAGGCAACCATCGAAGCCGCGGGCAAGTGGGTGCCGGTCATCGCGGGCGTCGCCTCAACTTCGACGGCGGACGCGGTCGCGCAGGCCAAGCATTATCAATCGCTCGGCGCCGACGGCATCCTCGCCATCCTGGAAGCCTATTTCCCGCTCAAGGACGCGCAGATCGAGTCCTACTTCCGCGCCATCGCAGACAGCGTGGATATTCCGGTGGTGATCTATACCAATCCGCAATTCCAGCGTAGCGATCTCACCCTCGACGTGATCGCGCGGCTGTCGGGCCATACGCGCATCCGCTACATCAAGGACGCCTCCACCAATACCGGACGGCTGCTCTCGATCATGAACCGCTGCCCGGCGATGAAAGTGTTCTCCGCTTCCGCGCATATTCCGGCGGCGGTGATGCTGATCGGCGGCGTCGGCTGGATGGCGGGCCCGGCCTGCATCGTGCCGCACCAGAGGTTAAACTTTACGAGTTGTGCCGCGCCGGCAATTGGCCGCAGGCGATGATGCTGCAGCGGGAACTCTGGCGCATCAACGAGGCCTTCGCGCGCTTTAATCTCGCCGCCTGCATCAAGGCCGGCTTGCAGATCCAAGGCTATGCGGTCGGCGATCCGGTGCCGCCGCAGGCCGCACTAGCCCCCGCGGAGCGCGAAGCAGTCGAGGGCATCTTGGCCGACGTGGCCAAGCTCGAAATGCCTTGATTCATCAACATAAACGGCCCTTCCGAACCTATTCTTAACGGTTCCTTGCTAAATGCACGCGATGGTTTTGCCGTCGCTCGCAACCCGGCCGCCGGCGGCGCGGAGAGAACCCGTGGCGCTGGTCGATACCGAAAACGTCGCTCCCTCGCCGCCCTCCGCCGCAGCGCGCCTGATCGCGCGCGTCAAAGCCATTCTCGCCGAGCGCAGCGACAGCCGGCTGGCGCAGCTTATCGCCGGAAAAGTTTTTCTGGTGCGGGTCGGCAGCGCCCTGCTCGCGCTCGCCAGCCAAGTCCTGCTGGCGCGCTGGATGGGCAGCTTCGAATTCGGCATCTACATCTATGTATGGACCTGGGTGCTGATGATTGGCGCGCTCTCCGATTTCGGCCTGTCGTCGGCGGCGCGGCGCTTCATTCCGGAATATACCGAGCTCAAGTCGCTCGACCGCCTGCGCGGATTCCTGTCCGGCAGCCGCTGGCTCGCGTTAGGCGTCGCCACCGCGATCGGTGCGCTCGGTGTCATCGGCGTGACCGTGATGGCGCCATGGCTCGACCATTTCGCAGTGATGCCGCTCTATCTCGCCTGCGTCACGATCCCGATCTACGGCCTGGTGCAGGTACAGGCCGGCATCGCGCAATCTTATAGCTGGCCCAACCTCGCGCTGATGCCGTTCTACATCTGGCGTCAGGTCACCATCACCGTGCTTATGGGCGCGGCCTATCTGTTCGGCACGCCGACCGGCGCGGTGACCGCGATGATCGTCGCCGTCGTCACCACCTGGGCGGTCACCCTCGGCCAACTGTTCATGCTCGATCGCCGTCTCAAGCAGACAGTGCCGGCCGGCCCAAAACGATACGAGATCAAGACCTGGTTTGCCACGTCGGCGCCGATCTTCGTGGCGGAAGCCTTTTACCTGCTGCTGACTTACGTGGACATTCTCGCGCTCGAGCATTTACGCTCGCCCGACGAGGTGGCGGTCTACTATGCCGGCGCGCGGCTCTTGGCGATCGTCGCCTTCGTCTATTTCGCCATCGCCGGCGCCACCACGCACAAGTTCACCGAATATCACGTGGCCGGCGACAAGAAACGCCTCGCCTCGTTTTTCGCCGAGACCATCAAGTGGACGTTCTGGCCCTCGCTTGCTGTCTGCGCGCTGATCCTCGCTTGCGGGCGGCCGCTGCTCGCGCTGTTCGGCGAAAACTTCGAGCGCGGCTATGGCGTGATGTTCATTTTGGCGGTTGGCATGCTGGCGCGCGCGGCGGTTGGTCCCGCCGAGCGGCTGCTCAACATGCTGGGCGAGCGCAAGCAATGCGCGTTCATCTATGCCGCCGCATTCGCGATCAATCTCGTGCTGTGCGTGATCTTGATCCCGCGCATCGGCATCGAGGGCGCCGGCATCGCAACCTCGAGCGCGCTGGTCGTGGAATCCATCATGCTCTATCTCGTCGCCAAGCGGCGGCTGGGCTTCCACGTGTTCATCATGGGCGGCGCGTCCGGCGCTTAAGCCCGCTCGCGCAGCAGCCTTCGGATTACCTTCCCCGTCGTCGTCATCGGCAGGTCATCGATGAAGGCGACCTCGCGCGGATATTCGTGCGCCGACAGCCGCGTCTTGACGAAATTCTGGATCTCGGCGGCGAGCGCATCCGACGGCACATAGCTCTTTTTGAGCACGATGAAGGCCTTGACGATCTCGGTGCGCAGCGGATCGGGCTTGCCGACCACGGCGGCGAGCGCCACCGCCGGATGGCGGATCAGGCAGTCTTCGATCTCGCCCGGGCCGATGCGGAAGCCGGACGAAGTGATGACGTCGTCATCGCGCCCGACGAAGCTGAAATAGCCCTGCTCGTCGATCACGCCTTGGTCGCCGGTGGTCATCCAGTCGCCGATGAATTTGTCGCGGGTAGCCTGAGGGTTGCCCCAGTATTCCAGGAACATCACCGGATCGGGACGCTTGACCGCGAACTGGCCGACCTCGCCGGCCTCGAGAGGTTTTCCGTCGCGGCCGATCACCGCCACGCTGTGGCCGGGGATCGGCTTGCCGATCGCGCCGGCCTTGAGCATGCCGAGCTGCGCGCATGAGCCAAGCACCAGATTGCATTCGGTCTGGCCGTAGAATTCGTTGATCGCAAGGCCGAACGCGGACTTGCCCCATTCCAGCGCCTCGACGCCGAGCGACTCGCCGCCCGAGGCCACGCTGCGCAGTTTGAAATCGTAGCGCCCGCGCGGGCTCGGCGCCGCGCGCATCATGCGCAACGCCGTCGGCGGGATGAAGGCGTTGCGTATTTTTGCTTTCGCCATCAGCGCGAAGGCCTCGTCCGGCGCGAACTTGTCGAACCGGCGCGCGACCACCGGCACGCCGTAGTGCAGGCTGGGCAGCAGCATGTCGAGCAGGCCGCCGGCCCAGGCCCAATCGGCCGGCGTCCAGTAGCGGTCGCCAGCTTGCGGGAATTCAAAGTGCGGCAGCTCGATGCCGGGAAGATGCCCGATCAAGACGCGATGCGCGTGCAGCGCGCCCTTGGGCTGGCCGGTGGTACCGGAGGTGTAGATCATCATCGCCGGATCGTCGGCGGCGGTATCGACGGCGGCGAAATCCGCCGAGGCCCGCGCCAGCAGATCGGAAAAGCTGGCGGCGCCATCGCCGGCGCCGTCGACCGACAGCACGCACGTGAGCTCCGGCGCCTCGCCGCGAATGCCGGCGAGCTTGGTGAGGCCTTGCGCGTTGGTCAGCAGCGCCTTGGCGCCGGAATTCTGCAGCCGGTAGGACAGCGCATCCGGCCCGAACAGGACCGCGATCGGCAGCGCGACCGCGCCAAGCTTATAGATCGCGATATGGGCGGCGGCGACTTCCGGCGCCTGTGGCAGCAGGATGCCGACGCGGTCGCCGCGCTTGACGCCGTGCGCGCGCAGCACATTGGCGAGCCGGTTGGAGGTTTCGCGCAAGGCGCCGTAGCTGACGGTATCTTCGCGCCCGTCGGGATGGACGTGCAGGATGGCGAGCCGGCCAGGCTCAGCGTGCGCCCAGCGGTCGCAGACGTCGACGCCGATATTGTAGCGCGCCGGCACATGCCAGCGGAATTGGCGATAGATGTCGTCGTAATTGGAGAGGCGGGGCAGCAGCGGCATGGGGCGCAACGCTAATCAGAGGAACGCACCAGGTCCAGTGCCGTACCTTTCAGAGGCAGAGTAAATGGGATAGTTTTGTTGCCGTCAGAAAGCATTGTGGGGAGGAATTGTCATGAAACTTTTCCGCCGGGAATTTCTGCATCTCGCAGCAGGCGCTGCCGTACTTCCTGCCATCTCGAACATCGCAAAGGCGCAAACTTATCCGACGCGGCCCGTGCGTTTGATCGTCGGCTTCGCACCCGGAAGCACGACCGATATTCTCGCACGCCTGATGGGGCAATGGCTGTCGCAACGGCTCGGTCAGACATTCGTCGTCGAGAACCGGCCGGGTGCCGGCGGCAATGTTGGCGCCGAAACCGTGGTGAAGGCGACGGCCGACGGCTACACCCTCCTCATGGTCCCGCCGGCGGTCGCGGCCAATGAAACGCTCTACGAGCATCTCGACTTCAATTTCATCCGCGATACGGCGCCGGTCGCCGGCGTGGTGCGCGTGCCCAACGTGGTCGAGGTTAATCCGTCGGTTCCAGTGAAGACCATTCCGGAATTGATCGCCTACGCCAAGACCCACCCGCTCAGCTTCGCCTCGGCCGGAATTGGGACCGCGAGTCATTTGGCCGGCCAGTTGTTCAACAAGATGACCGGCCTCAATATGCAGCACGTGGCTTATCGCGGCGATGGGCCCGCGATGACCGATCTCGTCGGCGGCCAGGTCCAGGTCGGGTTCGCGACCATGACCGCATCGATCGGATTTATCCGCGCCGGCCGGCTGCGGCCGCTGGCAGTGACAACAGTCAAACTTTCAGACGCGCTGCCGGGCGTCCCGAGCGTGAGCAAATTCGTACCGGGCTACGAGGCGAGCTCGTGGTTCGGCATCGCCGCGCCGAAGGGTACGCCCGCCGACATTGTCGGAAGGCTCAACCGGGAGACCAACGCAGGCCTCGCCGATGCGACGATCAAAGCGCGGCTCGCTGATATGGGCGGCATGCTGCTGACGGGCTCGCCGGCCGATTTCGGCAAGCTCATCGTCGACGAAACGAAAAAGTGGAGCAAGGTGATCCGGGAAGCTCACATCAAGGCGGGGTAAGATCCCGAGGTCAAGTGCCGCCCGTTTTTCATCTTCTGGCAGAGCTCGGATTACCCGAGCTCTGCCAGGTTCAAAGTCGCGAGCGCCCGGCTTAGTGCGAACTACAACGGGCTGAGGCCGGCTGGCCTGGCACTTTGAAGCGCTTGCCGGTGTCGGTAACTTTGGTGCCGTTGACCCGCAAGATCGAGAAGTCCTTATCGATATAATTGCCTACATAAAGGTAGCGACCGTCAGGCGTAAAGCAGACGGCCTCCGGCAACGCGCCGACCTCGATATCCTTGAGCTTGGTCATTTTCTTGCCCTTGATGAGCAGGATCGTCGCCACGCCGCCACGATGATAAAGGAACGACTTGTGATCTTTGTTTGAACCGGTGGCTTCGATCACCGCAGCGATATTGCCCTTCGGGCTGATCGCCAGCCCCTCGGGGCTGTCCGGCACCGTGATGTGGTCGATCACGCGCGGCGGCTTGGCCGACAGATCAATGACGCTGACCGTGTCAACGTTCCCGTCGGACGTACCCTGGTTCCCGTTATCCGTCGTCAAGGCAATGTTGCCACCGGGAGCCACGGCAACGTTGTAAGGCCAAAGTCCGACCGGAAGATCGTGTTTGGTATTGGTCACCTTGTCGCCATCGACATCGAGCAGCGCGACCTTGTGGCCGGCAAACTTCGTTGCCAACGCATGCTTGCCATCGGGTGTGAAGACGGCGTGCTAAACCTCTTCGCCCATGTCCACCGTATCGATGACTTTCACGTCGGTGCCTTTGATCGACAACACGGTGATGGATTTGCCGGCGCGATTGGCGACGAGGGCGAGCGTTCCGGTGGGATTGATGCTCAAGCCGGACGGCTGTTTGCCGCCGGTGATCGTCGATATCAGTTTGGGCGGTTTGGCCTTGAGATCGATGACGTAAATTTTGTCATCCGGGACCGCTTTCAAGGCATCGCCGTTTTTGACCATATCCATTGAATCGGCAACGATTGCGATGGACCCGGTCGGATCGATGTCAAGATTGACCGGCGGTCCCACGACCGAATTCTTGAGCTGAAGGTTGGCGACGATTTTTGGACTGAGTGGATTGGCCAAATCGACGATCAGCACCGAGTCTTTTCCCGGCATCGACAGGATCGCCTTGCCGCTGTCGTCGAACGCTTGCTTTTGGTCGTTGCCGACGATCATGAACGGAGCCGCCTGCGCGGCAAGCGCGCTGAAGACGAGAACCGCTGCCGCGCCGAATATCCTGATTGCTTCGCGTGATATCATGACTTCCTCCCAAAGATTGTTTTGCCGCGGGTTGGTTCCGCATGCGGCTTTTGGAGAAGTGAAGCCTACACGACGCGACCGGCGCGGTCATCGGGGTTAAATCGCGCGGACCAGGTCCGGGCCGCCGCTTCAGCGTGCTTTAGCCTTTCG
>DAIMKK010000008.1:0-19342 GCA_036721745.1 Pseudolabrys sp.
ATTTTTGCACCACAACTGTACCGTTGCGGACATGATCATGATACTTTCCGCCCTCGTTTCCTTGCTCTCCTTCCGTATTTGTAGCCGCGCCTCCCTGGAGCTGGAGCTCATCGCCCTTCGACATCAGGTGACAGTTCTGCGGCGTCAGCAGCCGGCCCGGCTTCGGCTCTTCTCCACAGACCGGCTGCTCTGGGTGTGGCTCTACCGCATTTGGCCGCAAGTCGTGACCGCCATGGTGCTGGTGAAGCCCACGACCGTGGTGCAATGGCATCGTCAAGGCTTTCAGCTCTACTGGCGGCGGCTATCAAGGTCAGGCCATCGGGGCCGGCCCAAGATGAGCCTGCAGACCCGTGATTTGATACGCCAGATGAGCATGGCAAACCCGTTCTGGGGGAGCACCCAGAATCCACAGCGGACTGCTCAAGCTCGGAATTGAAGTTAGCCAAGCCACGGTCGGCAGATACATGCCGTGACAACCCAAAGTCCCCTCACCAACCTGGCGCTCATTTCTGCACAATCAGCTCAAAGCCATGATGGTGCGGCAATTCCGCAGGCGTCACATAGACGAATCATCCAGCCTGTGCGACAATAAGACCTTGCACCGTCGTCGGACTATTCCACCGGCGGATTTTTGTATAAGGCGCTGTTCGGGGCGGAGTTCATTATTTCGCCGAGAGTGCGCTCAAAATGGAACTCGCCTCCTGCAATTTTGACAAGGGCTTGAAGCACGCCGCCTGAAAGCCTGTCGTCTTCGGTAGCCGCAAATGGCCGATATGCCGCAACTGAAACGCAAGCATCCGCTGTCCGCGCTGCCCGATTGTCACGCCGGCGAGATCCAGCTTCGTGACGCGATCCAATCGAAGCTCATCTATGCCTTGGGGAAGAGTTCCGAATCCGCGACCTCCAACGATTGGTATCAGGCGACGGCGCTGGCGGTCCGAGACCGGGTCGTCGATATCTGGAGAGAAACGCGCGCCGAAACTAAGCGTTTGAAGAAAAAACGGGTCTATTACCTGTCGATCGAATTTCTGATCGGCCGCTTGCTGCTCGATACATTGACCAATCTTCGGCTGGTGGAGCCGGTGCGGGGAGCGCTGGCGAGCATGGGCGTGGATCTCGACGGTCTACGCCGCGTCGAACCCGATGCTGCGCTCGGCAACGGCGGACTAGGACGACTGGCTGCGTGCTTCATGGACAGTATGTCGGCCCTCGGCATTCCGGCCTATGGCTACGGCATACGGTACGAGAATGGACTGTTTGAGCAGATGATTCATGACGGATGGCAGCATGAATTTCCGGAGGACTGGCTCTCGCGCGGCAATCCATGGGAATTCGCGCGCTCCGATTCCAGGTATTCCGTAGGATTCGGCGGCTCGGTCGAATATCTCGGCGGAGACGATGCAACGGCGCGCGCCGTTTGGTATCCCTCCGAACGGGTGCTGGCGGTGCCGCACGACACGCCGATTGCAGGTTGGCGCGGCCGCCACGTCAACGCGCTGCGATTGTGGTCCGCACGCGCAGCCGATCCCATTCAACTCGTGGCGTTCAATGAGGGCGACTATGTCGGGGCGACGGCGGCTCGCGCGCGCGCTGAAGCGATATCACGTATGCTTTACCCCAACGATACCTCCCCCGAGGGACAGGAGCTTCGGCTCCGGCAGGAATATTTTTTCACGTCGGCCACGCTTCAGGATCTGACCTGCCGCCACCTTGATGAATTCGGCTCGCTCGGAACGCTCGCGGACTATGCCGCGGTTCAGCTCAACGACACTCATCCGGCGATTGCGGTCGCCGAACTGATGCGGATTCTGGTGGACGAGCACGACTTCTCGTGGTCGGACGCCTGGACGATTACAAAAGCAACGCTGAGCTACACCAACCACACGCTCCTGCCCGAAGCACTCGAAAGCTGGCCCGTCGAACTGTTCGGCCGTCTGCTGCCGCGCCACCTGCAGATCATCTACCACATCAACTGGTTTCATCTTCAGGAAACCGAAAATCGCGGATTAGCCGATCCCGAATTCTTGTCGGCCGTATCGCTGGTGCACGAGAACGGCGAGAAGCGGGTGCGCATGGCCCATCTGGCATTTCTCGGGTCCCATTGTGTCAATGGCGTCTCGCAACTCCACACCGACCTGTTGCGCAAGACGGTGTTTCATAACCTCGCCAAGACCGCACCAACGCGGATCGTCAACAAGACGAATGGCATCACCTTCCGGCGGTGGCTTTACGAAGCCAATGGCGCGCTCACGGACCTCCTCATCAAAATCCTTGGCGAACGCGTCCTCGACGACCCAAGTTGTCTACAAGAGCTCGAGCACGCAGCCGACGATACCGATTTCGTCGCGCGCTATAAACAAGCCCGCGCGGCCAATAAGTCGAGGTTGGCCAATCTTTTGCGCGCAACGACCGGCGTCCAAATCCAGCCGCATGCGCTGTTCGATGTGCACATCAAGCGCATACACGAATACAAGCGGCAATTGCTGAATATCTTGGAGATCATCGCGGTCTATCAGGACATTCGCGCCCGGCCGAACGACATTTTCGTGCCGCGGGTCAAGATTTTTGCCGGCAAGGCGGCGGCGAACTACGAGCGTGCCAAATTGATCATCAAACTGGCGAACGACGTCGCCCGGGTGATCAATGGCGACCCCGTCGTCGGCGATCGCCTCAAAGTCGTATTCGCGCCGAATTACAGCGCGAGCCTCGCGGAGGAGATCATTCCGGCGGCCGACCTGTCCGAGCAGATTTCGACCGCCGGCATGGAAGCCTCCGGCACCGGGAACATGAAGCTCGCGCTTAACGGCGCCATCACGATCGGCACCTTGGATGGCGCGAATATCGAAATTCGCGAACACGTCGGCGAAGACAATGTGGTGATCTTCGGCATGACCGCCGCCGAAGTGGCGGAAAAACAGCACGCACAATTCAAGGGAGCCGACGCGGTCGATGCTTCGCCGCGACTGACAGCCGTGGTGCAGAGCCTCGCCTCCGGCGAATTGTCTCCGGACGACCCGAGCCGTTTTGCCCCGATCGTGCAGTCGCTGCTGGACTACGATCGTTTCATGGTTGCCACCGATTTCGACGCTTATTGGGACGCGCAGCGATCCATTGACAGATTGTGGCAATCCCCGGCCGACTGGTGGCGCGCCAGCATCCTCAACACCGCCCACATGGGCTGGTTTTCATCCGACCGCGCCGTCCGCGAATATGCCCGCGAAATTTGGCGGGTCCCTGTCTCCTGAAGCATCAAGGCACGCAACTGCGCCCAGCTTGCGCGAAGGCACGCGCGACACGGCGCAGGTCGTCAAGCGTTTCCACCTCCTCGACCGCGACCGGGAGCTTGCGGCGCCAATTCGGGTGCTGGTCGATGGTGCCTGGGACATTGACCTGGTCGGCAACCCCCAGCACATCGTCGAGCGAAATCACCACGAGACGCGACGGGGTGGCGGCAAGAAACGATGCGACCGCTGCAATATCGTCCACCGAATATTCGGACGCGTGCTCGGACAGTATGGCGCGTAGCGCTTCCTGCGACCTTGCGCGCGCCTCATCGGTTTCGCCCGGGTCGACACCGATCGCCTGCTTCACGCGCAGGTCGTGCGCTTGCAGCCAGCCGCGAAAGGTCGGCAAGTCGTGCGTGTTGAATGATGCGAGCGCCTCGGCGGGATAGGCTTCAGGATGCCGAAAGCGTCCGTCATGCTCCCGCTCGAACAACATCACCCGATAGGTCCATAGGCCCCAACGCGCCAGCATTTCGCGGAAATTTTCCGGCACCGTGCCGAGATCTTCTCCGATCACCATGCAGCGGTAGCGGTTGCTCTCCTCCGTGACGACGCGCAGCAATTGCTCGAACGGAAAGCGGACATAGGCACCGTCGGCGGGCCTGCAACCGTGGGGGATCATAAAGATCCGCTTGAGCCCGAGAACATGATCCAATCGGATCGCTCCGGCATGTCGCATCGCCGCGCGCATCAATTGGCGCATCGACTCGAAATCGTTTGCAGCCAGCGCGTGCGGATTGAACGGCGCCAGCCCCCAGTCCTGCCCCGCCGGATTGAATTCGTCTGGTGGCGCCCCGACCGACACATCCGCGAGTACCGCGCCTTGCTGGCTCCAGGCGTCAGCCCCGTGCGGATCGATGCCGACGGCGAGATCGATATAGAGACCGATCGGCAGCCCGTGCCGGCGCGCGGCATCCTTGCACGCGTGCAGCTGCCGGTCCGCGATCCACTGCACGAACTCGTGGAATTCGTATTTGTCACGATGCACTTGTCGAAAGCCTTGCAGGCTCGCGCGATCAGGATTGCGCCAAGGCTCCGGCCATTCCGGCCAGGGCTTGGGGGCATAGTGCTCCCGCAGACATTCAAAGGACGCAAAACGCATCAGCGCATCGCCTTGCTCCTGCCGATAGGCCTCGAAATCCGCGCGGCGCTGTGGGGGGGCGGAGGTCCGGAAGCCGTCGTATGCCAAACGGAGGCCGGCGACCTTGGCATGGGCGACGCGGACGTAAGCGATCATGTCCGACGCGCGCAGCGCGTTAACTTCCTCGTCGAGTCCAGCCGCCGCGGCGCCAGGGAATTCCGAAATCGCCTCGACGTCGATATAGAGCGGATTGAGATACAGCCGGCTGTTGGGTGCGTAGGGGCTGGCCCCTTCGGCGCGTTCCGGAAACAGTGCGTGGAGCGGATTCAAGCCGATCCCGGAGGCGCCACAAGACGCCGCGAGGCCGACGAGCTGCTCGAGATCGCTGAAATCGCCGTGTCCCCAGTTGCGTCGCGAGCGCACCGCGTAGAGCTGCACGGCAAGCGCCCAAAGACGCCGCCCATCGCCTTGGAACGCTCGCACGGGATCCGCGGGCAATGCCGCCGTATCGACACGCGGCGGCCATTCTCGCCCTCCGGACAATGCACTGATCAGCCGTGCAAGGGTCTCCGGGCTTGCGGAGTGCCACCCGCCGAATGGATCGCGGTAGCCGGACTCGACCCCCCAAAGCTCAGCGGCTGCGGTTAAATCATCCATTTGGGCTTCTTTTCGAGGCCGCCGGCCAGGATTGCATGGTCAGTAAGGAACCTTCGGCTTTTTCTGTGGTTCTTCTAAGGGGTCAAACCCTGGACCGTGGGAAAATATGAAGCAGCCCAAAGCGGAGCTTGCCGCCGTATGCATGAGGCGTTCTTCCCTAAGCGAAGCGTGCGAAGTCTCCCCAGCCGATCCGACGGGCCCCCGTTTCCGCATTGAAAAAATCTACCCGTGCGTCGACTGTGGCCGGTACCCCGTTAAACGCATTGCCGGCGAATCGGTTGAGGTGTGGGCCGACATTTTTCGCGAAGGGCGCGACGTCATCGCGGCCACGTTGCTTTGGCGGACGGAAGGCGGCACCGATTGGCGTCGCGAATCCATGCGGCTGCACGGCAACGACCGCTGGCATGGCCATTTCACCCCTCCAGAGGCGGGTTGGTACCTTTTCGCAATCGAGGCTTGGACCGATCAGTTTGCGACTTGGCGCAAGGAGTTCCTCCTCAAACAGGAGGCTGGCCAAGATGTTTCACTGGAGGCGCGCGAAGGGCACGAACTGCTGGCCGAACTAATGCCGCGTGAGCGCGAGGCGCGACTCGTCGTCGAGGCGGCCGCCCAGAAATTCGCCTCCAGCAAGGATCCGGCGATGCTTCTCGACGAGGTGCTGGCGGCCGCGATGGAAAAAAGCGACACGCGGCCGGACCTCAGCCGAAGCCATGTGATTCCGCTGGTTGCCGACCGCGCGCGCGCGCGCGGGAGCGCCTGGTACGAAATGGTGCCGCGCAGCCAGGGCCGCGTCGCGGGCAAGCACGGCACCTTTGACGACTGCATCGCTCGGCTGCCCGAGATCGCCGCACTCGGATTCGACGTAATTTATCTCACGCCGATCCATCCGATCGGCCGCACCAACCGGAAGGGCAAGAACAATTCGCTGCACGCCGGACCCGACGATCCCGGCAGCTTCTACGCCATCGGCAACGAGCACGGCGGCCACGATGCCGTGCATCCGGAGCTCGGCACGCTGGCCGATTTTCGCCGGCTGGTCGAGGCCTGCCGCAAGCACGGCATGGAGATCGCACTCGATTTCGCCGTTCAGTGCTCGCCGGATCATCCTTGGCTGAGACAACATCCAGACTGGTTCCAATACCGGCCGGACGGCTCGAACCGCTTTGCGGAGAATCCACCCAAGAAATATGAAGACATCGTCAATCCGGACTTCACTGGCGCGGACCGGATCGCGCTGTGGGAAGCACTCTTCTCCGTGGTGCTGTTCTGGGTCGACGAGGGGGTGCAAATCTTTCGCGTCGACAATCCGCACACCAAGCCGTTTCCGTTCTGGGAATGGCTCATCCACCAGGTGCAGGCCCGCCACCCGAACGTGATCTTTCTAGCGGAAGCGTTCACCCGGCCGAAAGTCATGAAGGCGCTGGCGAAGCTCGGGTTTTCCCAATCCTACACCTATTTCACCTGGCGCACAGAAAAGCAGGAACTGCAGGCCTATCTCAGCGAGCTCACCGGGTACCCCGAGCGGGAATACTATCGTCCGAACTTCTTCGTAACGACGCCGGATATTCTCCCGATACAGTTGCAGACCGGCGAGCCATGGATTTTCAAATCGCGCGCGGCGCTCGCCGCCACCCTGTCGTCGAATTACGGCATCTACAATGGATTCGAGCTTCTCGAGCACGAGCCGATTCCCCGCAAGGAAGAGTATCTCAATTCCGAAAAATACGAGATTAAGGCGCGGGATTGGGACAAGCCCGGCAACATCAAGGACTATCTCCGGCGGATTAACGCGATCCGCCGTGAAAACGCCGCACTTCTGCAAACCGCCAATCTCCGCTTCTTGCAGGTGAACGATGACAACGTCATCGGGTTCATCAAGCAATCCGCTCATGGCGACAACGCGGTTGCGGCCGCGATCGCACTGACCGGAACGCCGCACGAATTCTGGCTGCATTTCGGCGACCAGCATATCGGCCCCGATGACACTAGGCGTCCGGTGCGCGCCATTGAGAACCTGGTGACAGGCGAGCGTCACTTGCTCGAATGGAATGGCATCCGTCTGCGGATCGATCCGTCGATCGATCCTGCCATCCTGTTCCGTTGTTACGCGTAAGGCGCGCCGCCATGAACGTCAGCACCAAAATTGATATTTTGCAGAATGCCGCAGACGACGCGCTGTGGTTCAAGGACGCGATCGTCTATCAACTACACGTCAAGGCATTTAACGACAGCAACGGCGACGGCATCGGCGATTTCGCGGGTCTCACCGAGCGGCTCGAATATCTGCGCGATCTCGGGGTCACCACGCTATGGCTACTGCCGTTTTACCCGAGCCCGGGCCGCGACGACGGCTACGACATCTCCGATTACGGCGACATCAATGCCGCCTTCGGCAGCATGAAGGACTTCCGCCGCTTCATGCAGGAGGCAAAGCGGCGCGATCTGCGGGTCGTCACCGAGCTCGTCGTCAACCACACCTCCGACCAGCACGACTGGTTCAAGCGCGCGAAACGAAGTCCAAAGGGCTCAAGCGCACGCGATTGGTACGTCTGGAGCGACACCGACCAGAAGTACCTGGGGACACGCGTCATCTTCACCGACACGGAGAAATCGAACTGGACGTGGGACGAGGAAGCCAGCGCCTACTATTGGCATCGTTTCTTTTCGCACCAGCCCGACCTGAACTTCGATAATCCGCGCGTTGTCAGGGCGGTGCTGCAGGTGATGAAGCGCTGGCTCGACACCGGGGTCGATGGATTCCGTCTGGACGCGGTCCCTTACCTTTGCGAGCGCGAGGGCACCAACAACGAGAATCTGCCGGAAACGCACGCCGTGCTCAGACGCTTGCGTGCCGAGCTCGATGCCTATGCGCCCAACAAGGTTCTGCTCGCCGAGGCCAATCAATGGCCGGAAGACGTGCAGCAGTATTTCGGGAATGGCGACGAATGCCACATGGCCTACCACTTCCCACTGATGCCGCGCATCTATATGGCGATCGCGCAGGAAGACCGCTTCCCAATCACCAACATCATGCGCCAGACGCCGGAAATCCCGCCCAATTGCCAATGGGCGATGTTTCTGCGTAATCACGACGAACTGACGCTCGAAATGGTGACCGACGCGGAGCGCGATTATCTCTGGTCGACTTATGCGTCCGATCCGCGCGCGCGCATCAACCTCGGGATCCGACGACGCCTGGCGCCGCTCATGGACAATGACCGGCGCAAAATCGAGCTGATGAACTCGATACTGATGTCGATGCCCGGCACGCCGATCATTTATTACGGCGACGAAATCGGCATGGGCGACAATATCTATCTGGGCGACAGGAACAGTGTCCGCACCCCGATGCAGTGGACGCCCGACCGCAATGGCGGGTTTTCACGCTGCGACCCTGCTCAGCTCTACCTGCCATGCATCATGGACCCGGTTTACGGGTATTCCGCCGTCAATGTGGAAGCGCAAACCCGTTCGCTGTCCTCGCTGCTGAGTTGGATGAAGCGCCTCATCGGCGTTCGCAAGTCGAGCAAGGTCTTCGGCCGCGGCACCCTTACCTTCATCCGGCCGACGAATCGTGCGGTGCTGACCTATGTCCGCCAGATCGACAATGAGGCCGTCCTCTGCATCGCCAACCTTTCGCGATCCGCGCAAGCCGTCGAACTCGATCTCAGCCCCTGGAAAGGCCGCGTTCCGCAGGAAATGCTCGGGCGGACCCGCTTTCCACACATCGGCGAATTGCCCTACCTAGTCACGCTGCCGCCTTATGGTTTCTTCTGGTTCCTGCTGTTGCCAGAGGCCGAAAACGTGCCGGAAAAGGTTCATCCGCGCGAGGTTACCACGCTCGTGCTTGGACCCGGCTGGGACAGCGCTCTTTCTGGATGGACGCGGCGGACGCTCGAGATCGATGTTCTGCCGAGCTTCATGCCTGATCGCCGCTGGTTTGCCGACAAAGCATTCCGGCCGATCTCGACAATGGTGTCTGCCGCCATTCCGATCGAACATGGCAACGACCGCTTCCTCGCCGCGATTGCCGACGTGAGCGGCATTCACGGGACCAGCCGCTACTTTCTGCCGTTGACGATCCGGTGGACCCGCTACACCGCGATCGACAAAGGTCCGGCAACCGTACTCGCCGCGGTGCGCCGCGGCCGGCGCGAGGGTGCCTTGCTCGATGCCACTGCCGAGCCCGAATTCATTCTGACATTGCTGGCGAAAATCCACGCTGGCGAAACAGTCGGGGACCAAGACCACGAATTGGAATTTCGCCCGACAACCGCGTTCGCCGGAACTCCGCTGCCGGAGATCAAGACGATCACCGCTAACGAGCGGGAACAGTCCAACAGCAGCGTAATCGTCGATAACAAATACGTCATCAAAATTCTGCGCCGGGTGACTGCCGGAATTCATCCGGAAATCGAAATCGGGCGTTTTCTGGTCGATGTCGCGCATTTCCAGAATGCTCCGTCCCTACTCGGCACGGTCGAGCTGGTGGAGGGAGAAAACCGCACCGCGCTCGTCGTCATGCACGCCTTCGTCGAGAACCAGGGCGATGCCTGGACCGTGACCAGCGCGTCGCTTGACCGGCTTGTCGACGAGCAGCGGCTGTTGCCGACCGAAGCGATCACCGAAACATCGGAAACTGCTTCAATGCTGCAGCGGATGCGGCAAATCGGACGACGGACCGCCGAGCTCCATCTGGCGTTGGCGAGCCATGGCGACATTGCTGCGTTTGCGCCCGAGCCCATTTCTGCCGACGACGTCGCACGCTGGACCGACTCGCTGATCGCGCGCGCGCAGACCGTGTTTTCGATGCTCGAGCGCAACCTAAAGGTCCTGCCGGAATCCACGGCCGAATTGACGCAGCGTCTGCTCGACCGCCGCGATGCCATCGTGAAGCATATCGATGCAGGACGGAACGCGACGTTCGACAGCATCAAAATTCGTCATCACGGCGATTTCCATCTCGGCCAGATCCTGATCGCCAAGGACGATGCCTATATTCTCGATTTCGAGGGAGAGCCGCGCCGCAGTCTCGACGAACGCCGGCGCAAGGCGGCGCCGGCGCGCGACGTGGCCGGCTTCATCCGTTCCATAGATTACGCCACAAGCTCGGCAATCGATCGCGCCCCGAATCTCAATGCCGAGGAACGCACCACGCTTGCGCAACGAATTCGCGCCTGGGGTGACCGGCTGACGACCGCGTATTGGGAGAGCTACCGCGAGGCGTTGGGCGACGCTCGCCTATGGCCGGCCGACGAAGGCCAGACGCGCCAACTCCTCGACCTCTTTCTGCTGGAGAAGGCGCTTTACGAAATCGAATACGAACTGACCAACAGGCCGTCCTGGTCGCATATCCCGCTCGAAGCAACCTTGCGGATCCTGGAGCAGCGCGGGGTGAACAGCCAATGAGCTATCTTTCCCCCGCCGCGCGCGAGATCATTGCCGGCCGTCACGCCGACCCCTTCCGCTATCTCGGTCCCCACACCGAGAACGACGAAACCGTCGTGCGCGTCTTCCTGCCTGACGCCAGCCGCGTGGTTGCCATCGGCGACAATGGCGAATACGAGCTGGAGCGCGTCGACCCCGCCGGGCTGTTCGCCGGACCGCTGGATAATTCAAAACGCTATCGGCTGCGCGCCCGGTTCGGCGACAATGAGGTCGAGCTGGAAGACCCCTATCGTTTTCCGCCGGTACTCTCCGAATACGACCTCTACCTGCTCGGCGAGGGCAATAATCTGCGCCTTTACGAAAAGCTTGGCGCACATCCCCTGGTTCTGGACGGCGTTTCAGGAGTTGCCTTCGTCGTATGGGCCCCCAATGCGCAACGGGTCAGCGTCGTCGGCGACTTCAATGTCTGGGACGGTCGCCGCCACGTCATGCGGGTGCGCGGCAACGGCTATTGGGAAATCTTCGTGCCGGGCGCGCGCGCCGGCGACAAATACAAATATGAAATCTTGAGCCGATCCGGCAAATTGATGCCGCTCAAGTCCGACCCGGTCGGATTTAGCGCGGAAATGCGGCCCGCCACAGCATCGATTGTCTTCGATGCCTCCGGGCTGCCGCGCTCCTCGCCGGCGGGCGACAATGTCAATGCACTAGATGCACCGATGTCCATTTACGAAGTCCATCTCGGTTCGTGGCGACGCAAAGGTGAGCACGGCCAATACTGGCTGACGTACCGTGAATTGGCCGAACAGCTTCCGGTCTATGCCGTCGATATGGGCTTCACCCATGTCGAATTGTTGCCGGTGTCGGAGCATCCTTTCGACGGATCATGGGGCTACCAACCGACCGGTTTGTTTGCGCCGACCAGCCGCTTCGGCACGCCGGCAGAATTCGCGATGCTGGTCAATGCCCTGCACAAAGCCGGTCTCGGCGTGTTGCTGGACTGGGTTCCTGGTCACTTCCCCGACGATCCGCACGGCCTTGCGCGATTCGACGGCACCGCTGTCTACGAGCACGAGAACCCGATGCAGGGCCGCCACCTCGACTGGGGCACGCTCATCTACAATTACGGGCGCGTTGAGGTCACAAACTTCCTTCTGGCCAATGCCTTGTTCTGGCTCGATCGATACCGGGTCGACGGCCTGCGGGTCGATGCCGTGGCGTCGATGCTGTATCTCGACTATAGTCGGCCGGCGGACGCCTGGATACCGAACAAGCACGGCGGCCGCGAAAATATCGATGCGATCGCCTTCCTGCGCCGCGTCAACACCGAGGTGTTCCGGCAGCATGCGCACGCGACAACCGCCGCCGAGGAATCGACAGCTTGGCCGATGGTATCACGTCCGGTGGACTGGGGCGGCCTCGGCTTCGGCTACAAGTGGAACATGGGCTGGATGCACGACACGCTGGACTACATTTCCAAGGACCCGATCTACCGGCGGCATCATCACGGCAAGATCCTGTTTGGACTGCAGTACGCATTCTCGGAAAATTTCATTCTGCCGCTGTCGCACGACGAAGTCGTGCACGGCAAACGCTCGATTCTCGGCCGCATGCCGGGCGATCAGTGGCAGCGCTTTGCCAATCTGCGCGCCTACTATGCGTTCATGTTCGCCCACCCGGGTAAAAAGCTCATGTTCATGGGATCGGAATTCGGCCAGGACAGCGAGTGGAATCACGACATCAGCCTGCCGTGGCACTTGCTGGAGCGGCCCGAGCACGCTGGCATCCAGCGGTTGATACGCGATTTGAACCGCCTCTACCGCACGACGCCCGCGCTGCACGCCCTCGATTGCGATGCCGCCGGCTTCGAATGGCTGATCGCCGACGACGCCGACAACAGCGTCTATGCCTGGCTGCGCAAGGGACGCAATCCGACCGAGCGCTGCGTTGTCGTCGTGAATTTCACGCCGCAGGTCTTGCGCGACTATCGGGTGCGCGTGCCGTTCGCGGGGAAGTGGCGCGAAGCGTTGAATTCGGATGCAGCGTACTACGGCGGAAGCAATGCCGGGAACGCTGGAGCGGTTTCCACAGTTGTGACACGCGACAGCCCGGAGCTTCATCTTGTTGTCCCACCCCTTGCTGCCATCTTTCTCGTTCCTGAAATCGAATAGCGGGCATATTTCAGCAGGCTCTCCGCATCCCCTCGGAGCGACCTGGAACGGACGCGGGACCAACTTTGCCCTGTTTTCGGCCAACGCGACCAAGGTGGAATTGTGCCTGTTCGACCGCGAAGGCCGGCGTGAAACCCAGCGCATCACCGTGCCGGAGCGCACCGATGACGTCTGGCACGTCTATCTGTCGCATGTGACGCCCAACCAGCTTTACGGCTATCGCGTGCATGGCCCCTATGAGCCGGCGGCCGGCCACCGGTTCAATCCGAACAAGCTCCTGATCGATCCCTACAGCAAGCGGCTGGCTGGCCATTTCACCTGGACCGATGCGCATTTCGGCTACCGCACCGGCCACAAACAGGAGGATCTCTCCTTCGACCGGCGCGACAATGCGCGCAACATGTTCAAATCGGTAGTGGTGGAAGTCGCCCACACCTGGGCACATGAGCGCCAGCCGGCGGCCGCATGGGAAGACACCATCATCTACGAGGCGCACGTCAAAGGCCTCACGCAGCGGCGCGAGGATGTCTCGGCGGAAGCGCGTGGCACATTCCGTGGCCTGTCCGAGTTTGGCATGATCGCGCATTTGCGCAAGCTCGGCGTCACCGCGGTCGAGCTGCTGCCAATTCAAGCCTTCCTCGACGACCGCTACGTTCTCGATCGCGGGCTGCGGAACTATTGGCGATACAACACGCTCAGCTACTTCACGCCTGAGTCGCGTTATGCGGGCGAAAATACAATCAATAATTTTCGCGCCACCGTGGCGGCCCTGCATGACGCCGGCATCGAGGTCATCCTCGACGTCGTCTACAACCATACCGCCGAGGGCAATCATCTGGGGCCCACGCTCTGCTATCGCGGCATCGACAACACGTCCTATTATTGGCTGCAGGCCGACAATCCCCGCTACTACGACGACTTCACCCGCTGCGGAAATGCGCTCAAGTTCGCGCATCCGCGGGTCCTGCAGATGGTCATGGACTCGCTGCGGCTGTGGGTCGAAGCATTTCATGTCGATGGATTTCGCTTTGATCTCGCCAGCACGGTCGGGCGTGGCCCGGCCTTTGACCGCAACGCTCCTTTCTTTGCCGCCGTCCGGCAGGATCCGGTGTTGGCCGGTGTCAAATTAATCGCCGAGCCTTGGGACATCGGCGCCGGCGGCTATCAGGTCGGCGGCTTTCCGATAGGCTGGTCGGAATGGAACGACGTCTACCGTAAGATCGTGCGGCGCTTTTGGCGCGGCGAAGGCAACCTCGTCGGCGATCTCGCCCACTGCATGACGGGCTCGGCGGCGCAGTTTCAGCACGACGGCCGCGGTCCCCGCAGCAGCATCAATCACGTCACGGTGCATGACGGGTTCACATTGGCCGATCTCGTGAGCTTCGAGCAAAAGCACAACGAAGCGAATGGCGAGGAGAACCGCGACGGATCGGACGACAACGCCAGCATCAATTTCGGCGTGGAAGGGCCGACCGAAGATCCGGCCATTCTCGCGACGCGACGCCAGCTGCGGCGTACCCAGCTCGCCTGCCTGTTTCTCGCCCAGGGGATGCCGCTGCTGCTGGCTGGAGACGAGGTCGGCAACAGCCAGGGCGGGAACAACAATGCCTATTGCCAGGATAATGAGACCGGCTGGGTCGACTGGTCAAAGCTCGCAAGCGAGGACAATCTCACCGAGTTTGTGGGCGAATTGAGCCGCCTCCGGCAACGCTTCCCCCAGCTCAAGCCGCATCGCTGGCTGGAAGGCAAGAAGGCGGACGGCTCCTACGACGTGAAATGGCTCACGCCGGGCGGCGTGGAGATGTCGGAGCAGGATTGGAATTTTCCGGACGGTCGCTTTCTGTCTTACGTGCTTGCAGCCGCAGAGGACGGCGGAGAGCCGCTGCTTGTCGTGTTCAACGGCGCCGATGAGGCGATCGACATTACCTTTCCGGAATGGCCCGGCGTCGGCCGCTGGCAGTGCGTCCTCGACACGTCGAACGGACAACGGAACTCCGCGGCACTTGCGCCCGGGGCCAACTGGGGCGCGCAGGCAAAATCGGTCTTGGCATTTGCAGGCAAGCCGTGAGCGCTCAAACCCGCTTTGGTCCGCTGGTCTCCGATCGAGGCGTCACCTTTCGCCTCTGGGCGCCGGCTGCGAGCGAGGTCAGCGTCGTTCTCGACACTCCTATCGCGATGTCGAAACGCGACGGATGGTTCGAGGCGCATGTGAAGGACGCCGGCCCGGGCACGCGCTATCGCTTCAAGATCGACGGCGAGATCGAAATCCCCGATCCGGCATCGCATTTCCAGCCCGACGACGTGCACGGACCGAGTGAGGTGATCGACCACCGCTTTGCCTGGCAATGCCAAGACTGGAAGGGCCTGCCCTGGGCGCAGGCCGTGTTCCTCGAGGTGCATGTCGGCACCTTTACGTCCGGCGGAACGTTCCGCGCCATCGTCGAGCGGCTGGACCATATCGCCGAGACCGGTATCACCGCGCTGGAATTGATGCCACTGTCGGATTTTCCCGGGCGCTGGAACTGGGGCTACGACGGCGTTCTTCCGTTCGCGCTGGACAGCAGCTACGGGCGGCCGCAGGACCTCAAGGCGCTCATCGATGCCGCGCATTCCCGCGGGCTGATGGTGTTTCTCGACGTAGTCTATAACCACTTCGGTCCGGAAGGAAATTATCTCGGCCGCATTGCGCCCGCGTTCTTTTCTTCGGCGCAGACGCCGTGGGGCGGCGCCATCGATTATCGCGTGCCAGAGGTGCGCGCCTATGCGATCGAAAATGCGCTGCATTGGTTGCGGGACTATCGCTTTGACGGTCTGCGGCTCGATGCCGTGCATA
This sequence comes from Pseudolabrys sp., assembly GCA_036721745.1. Taxonomy (GTDB): domain Bacteria; phylum Pseudomonadota; class Alphaproteobacteria; order Rhizobiales; family Xanthobacteraceae; genus Pseudolabrys. The sequence continues at coordinate 15,415 of DAIMKK010000008.1, forward strand.
CCATCGTCACGCCCGGCCAGCCCAGCATTCTTACCGACTTGAGCACGGCCGTCGGCGCGCTGGCGGCCGAAAGCGGCCGGCATATCCATCTCGTTCTGGAGAACGACGACAATCGGTCGAGCCTGCTCGCGCCCGCGCAAGACCCGCCGGCCGGCCGTTACCGCGCCCAGTGGAACGACGACTATCACCATGCCTGGCATGTGTTCTTGACGGCTGAGAGCGCCGGCTACTATCGCGACTACGGCAATGCCGCGCACCATATCGCGCGAACGCTGTCGCAGGGCTTCGCGTATCAGGGCGAGCCCTCGCCGCACCGCAAAGGGCAAACGCGCGGCGAACCGAGCCAACATCTGCCCCGCGCAAGTTTTGTGAACTTTCTGCAGGACCACGACCAGATCGGCAACCGGCCCAAGGGCGAGCGGCTGTCGGTGCTGGCATCGCCGACTGCGCTCGAAGCCGCGCTGGCCATTCTACTGCTGCAGCCCTCCCCGCCCCTGTTGTTTATGGGCGAGGAATGGGGAGCGACCGAGCCGTTTCCATTCTTTTGCGACTTAAGCGGCGAGCGTGCCGAGGCCGTGCGCAAAGGCCGCAAGGCAGAATTCGCCGACGCTTATGCCAAGCACGGCTCCGATATTCCCGATCCGCTTGCGGCCGAGACCCGCGCCGCCGCCGTGCTCGATTGGGAGGCGCGTGGCAAGCCTGCGCATGCCGCGCGCCTCGCGCTCACGCGCACGCTCCTGGCCGCGCGAAGGCGATGGATCGTGCCTTTGCTGCCGGCGATGACGAGCGAAGGCAGCGTGAGCATTGATAACGGAGTTTTGAGCGCGCGCTGGCCTGCCGGCGAGAAGAGCTTACTCTTGTTGGCAAACCTCTCGGATGCTGCAAATCCGAGGCTACAGACCTTGGCCTGGGGCGATCCGATCTGGGGCACAAGCCCGCCGCGCGAGTTGCCGCCCTGGTCGGTTTACGCCGCGATCGGAGGCTCGTGATGGCTCCGGCTGTTCCGCTCGCGACCTACCGTTTGCAGTTCACCAAGGATTTCGGCTTCGACGACGCCGCCGCGCTCGCGCCTTATCTCAAGCAGCTCGGCATCACGCACCTTTATGCCTCGCCATTCCTGAAGGCGCGGCCGGGCAGCACGCATGGCTACGACATCGTCGACCACGAACGGCTCAATCCCGAGCTCGGCGGCGAGGAAGGCTTCGGCCGCCTGAGCGACGCGCTCAAGCGCTGCGACCTTGGATTGATCCTCGATTTTGTTCCCAATCATATGGGCGTCGGCCATGCCGACAATGCCTGGTGGCTCGACGTGCTGGAATGGGGTCAGAAGTCGCCCTATGCGGTTTCGTTCGACATCGACTGGGATGCGCTTCCGCACCGCCGTCATCCCGGCGTGCTGTTGCCGATCCTGGGCCGCCCCTATGGCGACGTGCTGCAGAGCGGCGAGATCGTCCTCAAATATGACGAAGCATCCGGCAGCTTCGCAGCTTGGTATTTCGATCACAAGCTGCCGATCAATCCGCAGCGCTACGGCGAGATGCTGCGAACGCTGGTCGCGGCCGCCGGCGCCACGCAAGAGCCCGCCGGCCAAAAGCTCCTCGAGCTGGCCGAGCATTATCGCGATCCGCGCACCCCGTCCTATCGCGAGGCCCCCGAACTCAAAAGGCGTCTGTCGCAGATCGAGGGGACTGCCGAAGTCGTCGAGCGCGGGCTTATCGCCTATCGCAGCGACATAGAGCCCAAAGCCGCGGCCTTGCATCGTCTGCTCGAACGCCAGCACTACCGGCTGGCGTATTGGCGCGTCGCATTCTCGGCGGTGAACTACCGGCGATTTTTCGACATCAATGACCTCGCTGGCTTGCGCGTCGAGCACCCCGCCACCTTCCGTGCGATCCATTCGCTGGTCGCGCGCATGATCGCCGCGGGCCAGTTGCAAGGCCTGCGACTCGACCACATCGACGGGCTGCGCGATCCTGCGCAATACACCGGCCGGCTGCGACAGCTGATCCGCAAGGTGCGCGGAAAGGAAGGGCGAAACGGTCCGCTCTATGTGCTGGTCGAGAAAATCCTCGCCGATGGCGAGGATATGCCGCGCTTGCCCGGCGTTGCCGGCACCACCGGATACGAATGGCTCAATGTCATTTCGCGCATGCTGGTCGATGGCAAGGGGCTCGATCCGCTCGAACGCACGTGGCGGGGGTTTACCGGGGAGCGCGCGGATTTTCCCGCGATGCTGAATGCCGCCAAGCTGCGCGTCATCGACACCATGCTGGCAAGCGAGTTCACCGTGCTCAGCCGGGCATTGGCCCGGATCGCCGCCGGGCATTTCAGCACGCGTGATTTCACCATCGGCCGCTTGCGCGCGGCCTTGCAGCTCTACGTCCTCGAATTTCCGGTCTATCGCACCTATGTGACCGCCGGCGGAGCGTCCGCGGAAGATCACAGGACCATCGAGGATGCGGTCGCGCGCGCCCGCGCGCGCTGGCAGGGACCCGACCCCGCGATCTTCGACTTTCTCCATGACGCCATCACACTCGATCTGGCCGCGAACCCTGGTTACAGCGCGCCGCGCGTGCGCAATTTCGCGCTCAAGCTCCAGCAGTTCACCGGCCCGCTGATGGCCAAGGCACTGGAGGATACGACCTTCTATCGTTACCACCGCCTGCTCGCGTTCAACGAAGTGGGCGGCAACCCGGCCGCGCGCGAGCTTTCGCTTGCGGACTTCCATCTTCGCCAGCACCAGCGGGCGGAAACGGTGCCCTACGGCCTCACCGCCACCGCCACCCATGACACCAAGCACGGCGAGGACGCGCGTGCGCGCATTCTGTCGCTCTCGGAACTCGCCGAGGAATGGGGCGCCGCGGTGCAAGCCTGGCAGCGGCAGAACGCGCCGCTCGTTCAACATTTGGACGGCCAGCGGCAACCCTCGAAGGCGCATGAATACATGCTCTATCAAGCGCTGATCGGAGCTTGGCCGGAGTTGATCGACAAAGATTTCGTCGAGCGGATGCGAGGCTACGCGCTCAAAGCCGCACGCGAGGCCAAGCAGGAGACAAGCTGGACCAACCCAAATGTGGCCTACGAAGCGGCCCTCCAGGACTTCGTTGGCAATCTGCTCGATGCGAGAATCTCGGCCGGATTTCTGGCTTCCTTCGGCGAATTCGCCGCGCGGACGGCGCTGCTGGGAGCTCTCAACGGCCTTTCGCAGCTTGCGCTGAAGGCGCTTCTGCCCGGCGTGCCGGATTTCTACCAGGGAACCGAGTTCTGGGATCTGGCCCTGGTCGATCCTGACAACCGGCGCGCGGTCGATTTCGCCACGCGCCAGCGGGAATTGGCATCCGGCCCGCCGGATTGGCCCAATCTCACTAGTCATTGGCGCGATGGGCGCATCAAGCTCGCCTTGATGCGGAGCCTGTTACCGCTGCGGCACCAATTTTCCGACCTTTTCAGCCGTGGAACTTATGAACCGCTGCCGGTCACCGGCCGGCATGCCGGCCATGTGATCGCATTCACGCGGACGTGGAAGCGGCAGCAACTTTTTGGGGCAATCGGCCGGCATTTTGCTCCGCTGACGCGTGACGGGCGGCGATGGCCTGCCGAATTCGACGCCTTCATTCAGCAAGCGCCGAAGGCGATCTATGAGGACGTGCTCGGCACAAATTTCGGGCTGCGCACGGGCGAGTTGAATCTCGCGATCCTCTTTCGGAACATTCCAGTCAGCGTCCTGCGCCGGCTCTGATCCGGCATCTGCGCCGCACGCGTCTGCCAGAGTTTCAACGGCGGTGGCGGGAACTATTGCGACGAAAAATCGTTACTTCTGTGTCGCGACCGCTCGCAACAATTTTTCGAGTTCGGGGGAGTTGGACTTGGGCATCGTCGTATCCAATCGGGTGGCGCGGACAACGCTCGGTGGTTCTATGGTCGGGGG
>DAIMKK010000009.1:0-434 GCA_036721745.1 Pseudolabrys sp.
GACCAGCGGCGTGCGCGACACGTCCAGCACCATGGCTCGCATGCTCGTCATCATTCTTCCTTCCAATTCCGCGGCAGACATTCTAGATCAAAGCTTATGCGCACCGATACCGCCCAGCCCATCCACCTGAAGGATTACCGCCCGCCCGACTGGCTGGTGGAAACCGTTTCGCTCGATGTCTCCCTGCATCCGACGCAGACAAAAGTCCGCGCCACGTTGGCGCTCAAGCCCAACAGCCAGGTTCCGGCCGCCCCGCTGGTGCTCGACGGCGACGGGCTGACACTCACCGCGCTCAAGCTCGACGGAACCGCGCTGCCACCGGAAAGCTACGTCGCGACGCCCGACGGCCTGACCATTCCGCAGGTGCCGAACCGGCCGTTTACCCTGGAGATCGAGACGCTGGTCGATCCGACCGCCAACACCCAGCTCTCGGG
>DAIMKK010000009.1:444-1440 GCA_036721745.1 Pseudolabrys sp.
ACAGGGGCTCTACCGCTCAAGCGGCACTTTTTGCACGCAATGCGAAGCTGAAGGTTTCCGCCGTATCACTTATTTCCCGGACCGGCCCGACGTGATGGCGGTCTACACCACGCGCATCGAAGCCGGCAAAGCGCAAGCGCCGGTGCTGCTGTCGAACGGCAACCTGATCGACAGCGGTGATTTGCCCGGCGGCCGCCATTTCGCGACCTGGCACGATCCGCATTCCAAGTCCGCCTATCTGTTCGCGCTGGTCGGCGGCAATCTCGGCGTCGTCGAGGATCGCTTCGTCACGATGTCGGGGCGAAACGTCACGCTGCGCATCTATGTCGAGCCCGGCAAAGAGGACCGCTGCGGCTACGCCATGGATTCGCTCAAGCGCTCGATGCGCTGGGACGAGGAGAAGTTCGGCTGTGAATACGACCTCGATATTTTCATGATCGTCGCGGTGTCCGACTTCAACATGGGCGCCATGGAGAATAAGGGCCTCAACGTCTTCAACGACAAATACGTGCTGGCCAGCGGCGATACCGCGAGCGATGCCGACTTCGCGCAGATCGAAGCGGTGATCGCGCACGAATATTTCCACAACTGGACGGGAAACCGCATCACCTGCCGCGACTGGTTCCAGCTCTGCCTGAAGGAAGGCCTCACGGTTTTCCGCGATCAGGAATTCTCCTCCGACATGCGCTCGCGTCCGGTCAAACGCATTTCCGACGTGCGCGGCTTGCGCGCGGCGCAATTCGTCGAGGACGCCGGCCCCCTGGCGCATCCGGTCCGGCCAGAAACGTATAAGGAAATCAACAACTTCTACACCAGCACCGTGTACGAAAAAGGCGCCGAGGTCGTGCGCATGGTGAAGACGCTGATCGGAAAAGAAAAATTCCGCGCCGGCATGGATCTTTATTTCGCGCGTCACGACGGCGAGGCGGCGACCGTCGAGCAATTTATCCAGTGCTTCGCCGATGCGTCGGGCCGCGACATGACGCAGTTCATGCG
>DAIMKK010000009.1:1450-2645 GCA_036721745.1 Pseudolabrys sp.
GTGTAGAAAACGGCCCGAAGTGACGATAGGTCATGCGGCTGCGAATCCATGGCTTCGAGCAGCTTGACGTACTGCGTAGGCACGCCGGAGGTGACGGTCGCCGGCCGCTTCGATGCCGCGCGCAAGACCTACACGCTCGAAGCCAAGCAAAGCGTGCCGCCCACGCCCGGCCAGCCGACCAAGGAGCCGATGGTAATACCGCTTAGCGTTGGCCTGGTCGGCAAGGACGGCCGCGACCTGCCGCTCACGCTGTCGAACGGCAAGGTCGCACACGGCGTGTTGGTGCTGAGCGAGCCGGCCGCAAGCTTCGAATTCACCGGCATCGCTGATGCGCCCGTGCTATCGATCAATCGCGGCTTCTCGGCGCCGATCAAACTTAATACCGATCTCGACGCCGGCAATCTCGCCTTCCTCGCCGCGCATGACAACGATCCCTTCAATCGCTGGCAAGCGCTGCAAACCATCTCGATGCGGCTGCTGATCGACAACGTAGCTGCGCTTGACGCCGGCAAAATGCCGCGCGCGGACGAAAAGTTGATCGCGGCGCTAACCGCCATCCTCGGCGACGCCAGACTGAAGCCGGCATTCGTGGCGCTCGCATTGGTGCTGCCGGGCGAAGGCGACATCGCGCGCGAGATCGGCCGCGATATCGATCCGGATGCCATCTTCCGCGCGCGCAAGGCCTTGCGCGCTGCGATCGGCGACAGACTCGGCCTGGCGCTGGCCAAGGCCTACGAGCGAATGAGCGTTCCCGGTCCCTATTCGCCCGACGCGGCCAGCGCCGGCCGCCGCTCGTTGCGCAATGTCGCGCTCGACTTGCTCGCGGCCGCCGGCCCGCCGGAGGCGATAGCGCGCGCTGCCCGGCAATACGACGCCGCCGACAACATGACCGACCGCACGGCGGCACTAGCCACGCTATCGCTGCACGCCGAGCCGGAACGTGATCGCGTGATAGCCGATTATTACACGCGCTACGCCACCGACGCGTTGGTGATCGACAAATGGTTTGGCCTACAGGCCATGATCCCGCAACCGGACACGCTGGACAAAGTCCGCGCCCTCACCGCGCATGCCGCCTTCTCGTTCGCCAATCCCAACCGCGTGCGTGCGCTGATCGGCGCTTTCGCGCAGGGAAATCCGACCCAGTTCAACCGGGCCGACGGCGCCGGCTATGAATTCATCGCCGACATTGTGC
>DAIMKK010000009.1:2655-11473 GCA_036721745.1 Pseudolabrys sp.
GGAGCAAGGCCGCCGCGGCAAGGCGCAGGCCGCCCTGGAGCGCATCAAGGCCGCACCTAATCGGTCGCGCGATCTCGCCGACATCGTTGAGCGCGCGCTGGCGGCCCACTAAAACATCGCAACACCAGGCATTTTCCACCTTGCACGACGCGCGAGCCGCCGCTTACCGTTCAGCCCGCTCCAATTACCAGTGGGTAACGTTTTTTAAATAATTGACTCTTCCGACTCTCGACAAATCACCGGCCATGGATTCCAATCGAGACTGATTCGGGAAGCGATACGGCACATCCTTCCGATCGCGGTGGGTGGGGACATTCAAAACGGAGGCCATCAATGGCGCGCGCCGGTGCGGCGAGTGCGTCTGCACGCCCAGATTCTATTCAGGGTCTCGCGCAATCGATCGCCAAGCCGGCGTATCGGCGTCTGCTGACCGCTGAGCCCTTGCTGCGCCGAGCCGTTCCGGTGCTCATCATCGCGTTTCTCGCCACCATTTGCGTCGGCGCCGCCGTGCAGGTGCTCGACCATCGCCGGCAATCCCTCAACGATATGGTCGTCGCGCTCGATGCGGTCGCCGATATCGCCGCCGAACGCCTGCAACGGCCGCTCATACAGCCCGCCGACGCGCTGGCCCGTCCGCAGGAGGTGCTCGCACAAGCGCTGCCGCCATGGGCCACCGCCGCCGGGCGGCGCATCATTCTGACCAATGCGGAGGGCGTGGTAGCGGCCGCTACGCCCTCCATCGACGCCACCATCGGCCGCCGCCTGATCGACTTGCTCGGTCCGACGCAACCGCTCACCACCTTCGGCGCCAGCGCCGGCGTCATGGAAATCACTTTGCCCGACGCCAGCCGCGCACTGGCGACCGTGCGCATGTTAAAAGCCCCGTTCGGCCAGATCGCCGTCGTGCAATCGCGCGAGGCCGCGCTTGCCGCCTGGCGCTCGCTCACCACCCTCACCATTACCCTCTCGGCCACCACCGGCTTCGTCGTGCTGATCCTCGGCTTCGCCTTCCATTGGCAGGCGACACGGGCGCGGGAAGCGGACCTGATCTACGAAACGGTCCGCAGCCGTATCGATACCGCGCTCAACCGGGGCCGCTGCGGCCTGTGGGATTGGGACCTGCCGCGCGGCCGCATCTTTTGGTCGCAGTCGATGTTCGACATCCTCGGCTTGCAGTCCAAGGGCGACCTGCTGACGTTCGGCGACGTCAGCGCGCTCACGCATCCCGATGATCTGCGGCTCTACGACCTGGCGGCGGAGATCGCCGAAGCCACTGCGACGACCATCGATCACGCGTTCCGCATGCGGCACGCCGACGGCCACTGGATCTGGCTGCGAGCGCGCTGCGAGTTGGTGCGCCAGGCGGGCGAGCCCGGTCCGCGACTGATCGGCATCGCGGTCGACATCACCGAGCAGAAGCACCTGGTCGAGAAGACGGTGGCCGCCGACATGCGCTTGCGCGACGCCATCGAGACCATCCCCGAGGCCTTCGTGTTGTGGGACGCCGATAATCGCCTGGTGCTGTGCAATTCGAATTTCCAAGAGCTGCACAACTTGCCCGATGAGGCGATCACGGTCGGCGCCTCGTATGAATCGGTCGTCGAGGCCGGCCGCAAACCGGTTGTGCGCAGCAAAGCCATTACCGGCGGCCCGAATATCCCCGGCGCGCGCACCTTCGAGGCCCAGCTCGAGGACGGCCGTTGGCTGCACATCAGTGAGCGACGCACCAAGGACGGCGGCTACGTCTCGGTCGGCACCGACATCACCGCGCTCAAGACCCACGAGGAGAAGTTGGTCGACAGCGAGAAACGGCTAATGGCAACAGTCGCCGACGTGCGCGCCTCGCAGCAGCGGCTCGCTGAACTCGCCGAAAAATACGCCGCCGAAAAGACCCGCGCCGAGGAGGCCAACCAGGCCAAGTCGAAATTTCTCGCCAATATGAGCCACGAATTGCGCACGCCACTCAACGCCATTATCGGCTTTTCCGAAATCATGGAGTCGGGCATGTTCGGCCCGCTCGGCGCCGAGAAATACAGTGAATATTGCAACGATATCCTGAGCAGCGGGCAATATTTGCTCGAAGTCATCAACGACATTCTCGACATGGCCAAGATCGAGGCCGGCCGCATCCGGCTCGATTTCGAGGAGCTCGACCTCGATGGTCTGCTGGCGGAAGCGCTGCGCGTGGTTTCGGCGCGCGCCCAGGACAAGCAACTCTCACTGGTCGCCAAGATTTCGCCGGAACTCGCCTTGCGCGCGGACCGCCGCGCGCTCAAGCAGATCATGCTCAATCTATTGTCCAACGCGGTGAAGTTCACGCCTGCCGGCGGCCGCGTCACGGTACGCGGGCGCGCCGCCGACAGCTGCATCGTGCTCGTCATCGCCGATACCGGGATCGGCATCGCCAAGGACGCGCTGGCGCGGCTCGGCCGCCCGTTCGAGCAGGTCGAAAGCCAGCTCACCAAGAGCCATCAGGGTTCGGGACTGGGGCTCGCCATCGCCAAGTCGCTGGTCGAGCTGCACGGCGGCCGCATGCGCATCCGCTCCACGCTCGGCAAAGGCACGCTGGTGGTGGTGCGCATGCCTATGTATCCGCAATGCCAGTTGCCGAAGGAAGAGGCCGCTTAAGGCACCCTGCCCAAAATCCGCACGAAACTGGCGCGCACTTTCGCTTGCGTCTCGATCAACGTGGCGTCGAGCGTGGCGAAATCCGGCACGTCGGCGGCGCGCGCCAGCAGACGCAACAGCCCCGCGCCGCCCGAGACCGCGCCGCAGATCTACCGCAACAGCCCGGCGCCCGCGGTTTTGGCATCGAACGGGCCGGCGAGGCACAGCCGCAAGATCTGCGTGAGGTCCTGATAAAGCTGCACCGCCGGGCGCAGCACCTCGGCCTCCTCGACCGGCAGCACGTGCAGCGCCCAGGCCTTGTTGAGCACGCGCGCTGTCGAAGTGTCGAGAATGTCGGGCACGGCGTGTGCGTGCACGAGCTGTAGATACTGCGCGATGAACTCGATATCGACCAATCCGCCGGCGGCGTATTTGAGGTCCCAGCGCTCACGGTCGCCCTTTTCCTTGGCGATGGCGCCGCGCATCTCCACTACGTCGCCGGCGATCTGCATGGCGTCGCGCGGACGCTGCAAGATATCGCGGATGACCTTCTCCACCCGCGCGCCGAATTCCGGCGAGGCCGAAACCACGCGGGCGCGCGTGAGCGCCATGTGCTCCCAGGTCCAGGCCTCGCTCTCCTGGTAGCTGGCGAAACCGCGGATCTGGGTGGCGACCGGCCCTGCCCGTCCCGACGGGCGCAGCCGCATATCGACGTCGTAGAGTGCGCCGTAATTGGTCTGCGCAGTCAGCGCATTGATCAGCCGCTGGGTCAGGCGGGCAAAATATTGCGCGCCGTAGAGCGCACGCTTGCCGTCCGATTCGGGGTGCTTATCGTCGAAATCGTAGATCAGGATCAAATCGAGATCGGAGCTCGCCGTCATCTCGCGCCCGCCCAGCTTGCCCATGGCCAGCACCGCGGTCGCCTCGCCGCGCATATGGCCGTGCGTGGCGGCAAAATTGTCGGCGACCGCGCGGTGCACGGCGCGGATCACCGCGTCGGCCAGCCGCGCGAAGGCCTCGCCCGCCTGGCGCGCCGTCACCGTGCCGGACAAAATGCGCACGCCGGTCAGGAACATGTATTCCAGCCCGAACATGCGGATGCGTTCGAGCAGATCCTCGTCGTAGCGCGATTGCGCGAGCGCACCATCAAGCCGCTTGCCAAGCTCCGCGTCGTCCGGCAAGGCGCCGAAAAAGCTCGGATCGACCAGCGCATCCATCACCTGTGGATTACGCGCCAGCGTGTCGGCGAGCCTGGGCGCGATACCGAGCACTAAGGCGATCAGCGCAATCAGATCTGGATTTTGCCGCAGCAGCGACAACAGCCGCGCCGCGCCGTGCAGGTTGGCGAGAAAATGATCGAACGACACCAGCGTGGCGTTGGCATGGTCGGTGCGCGCCAACTGATCGAGCAACACCGGCAATAAAACCCGAAGGTGACTGCGCGCCACCTCGCCCTTGAGCGAGCGATGGCCGCCGGCAAGCCAGTGCCGGACGATGGTCGAAGCTTCGAGCGGGGCGCGGAAACCGAGCTCGGCCAGCCGGTCGAGCGTCTTGTGGTCGTCGGCGTCGGGCGGAAACGCCAGTTCAGGCTTGTCGGCGCCAGGCGCTTTTTCGAACAGGTGCGAATAATGGCGCTGCACTCTGTCGAGATGCTCAGTCAGAACCTTGGCGAAGGCGTCGCGGTCGGCATAGCCGAGGAAGCGCGCAAAATGCTCAAGCCCGGCGCGTTCGGCCGGCAGCGTTTGCGTCTGCTCGTCGTTGACCATCTGCAGCCGGTGCTCGACCGTGCGCAGGAAGACATAGGCCGCCTTCATGTCGTCGCGCGCGCCTTTGTCGATCCAGCGGTCGCGTTCGAGCTTGTCGAGGGTGGTGAGCGTGTCGCGGTCGCGCAGATCGGGATTGCGGCCGCCCGCGATCAATTGCTGGGTCTGCGCGAAAAACTCGATCTCGCGAATACCGCCGCGGCCGAGCTTAATATTGTGGCCTTCGACCGCGATTTCACCATGGCCGCGGTAGGCGTTAATCTGCCGCTTCATGGCGTGCACGTCGGCGAGCGCGACAAAGTCGAGATATTTACGCCATACGAAGGGCGCCAAGTCGTTGAGGATCGTTTTCCCCGCCGCGATGTCGCCTGCGCAGGCGCGCGCCTTGATCATGGCCGCGCGTTCCCAATTCTGTCCGACGCTCTCGTAATAAGAGAGCGCCGCCGCGGTCGAGATGGCGATCGTCGTCGAAGCCGGATCGGGCCGCAGCCGTAGATCGGTGCGGAACACGTATCCGTCGGCGGTACGCTCCTGCAACAGCTTCACCAGCTTCTGCGTCAGCCGCACGAACAGCGTCGCCGGAGCCGCATCTTCCGGCACCGCCGCCGGGTCGTAGAACACGATGAGGTCGATGTCGCTCGAGTAATTGAGCTCGAAGGCGCCCATCTTGCCCATCGCCAACACGATGTAGCCGCTGCCGATCTGCGGCTGGGCTTTGTCTTTATGTGTGAGGCGGCCGTCGCGCGCGGCCTCGGCCAGCACGAAGCGGGCGGCGGCATCGACCGCGGTGTCGGCGAGGTCGGTCAACGCTCGGGTGGCCCGCATCACCGGCCAGACGCCGCCAATATCGGCGAGCGCGATCAGTAACGCTGCTTCCGCCTTCATCGCGCGAAGCAGCCGCATCGCTTCTGCCTCGTCGTCCGTCGCAGCGACGGCGCGGCCAGTCTCGCTCAGCAGCACGGCCAAATGCCGCTCCGGATCGGCGGCCAACAGTCGCCGCAAGCGTGCGGGGTTACCGCTCGCCAGTTCCCACAGAAAAGGCGAGCTTTCGGCAAGGCTTTGCAGCAGCGAACTGACTTTCGGGTTGGCGGTAAACAGCGCTTTGAGCGGTTTCGCTTGCGTCCCCGGCAAGCCGGCCAGCCATTCGGCCATGCGCGCCCGCGCCGCCTTGGCGTCGACCAAATACGGCGCGGTACCGATGAGCGCGGCCAGCGTTGCGCCGCTTGGCGGCACGCGCTTGGCGCCGGTGGCCAGCTTGCGCGCAGGCTTGTTGCGAACGACTCTCTTCTTGGCGGGCCGCCTCATCCCGCACTTTGTACGGGCCCTCCGCGCGGTAAGGCAATGACGCTCTTGAGCCCCGGCTGGTTATCGGCAAGCGTCAATTCGCCGCCGTGCAGCCGCGCCACCGCCGAGGCGAGGCTCAAGCCCAGCCCCGAGCCCGGTTGCGAACGGCTCTGCTCGAGGCGAACGAAGCGCTCGACCACATGGGCGCGGTCGGCTTCCGGAATGCCCGGTCCGCCGTCGGCGACGGTGAGCAGGATGCGGTCGCCCTCGTCGAGCGCGCGCACCACGATTTCCGGCGTGACGCCGTTCACGGCGGCATCGCGCGGCGCGGTGTATTTGATGGCATTGTCGACCAGATTGGCGAGCGCCTGGCTGACCAATTCGCGGTTGCCTTTGAGCTTGGCCGGCGCGGCGGCCTCCACCTTAAGCGCGATACCCTTCTGCTCAGCCAGCGGCTCGTACAGCTCGCCGACATCGCGGGCGACCTCGGCGGCGTCGAATTCGCCCATGTCGTCGCGTGCCTGGCCAGACTCAGCGCGCGCGATCATCAGCAGCGCGTTGAAGGTACGGATTAGCCCCTCGGAGTCCTCGATTATTCCTTCCAGCGCGGCGCGGTATTCGGCCTCGCTCTTGGCAGTACGCAGCGCCTCCTCGGAGCGATTGCGCAGGCGGGTGAGCGGCGTCTTGAGGTCGTGCGCGATATTGTCGGACACCTCCTTCAAGCCGTGCATCAGCGCCTCGATGCGTTCGAGCATGACGTTGAGGTTATCGGCCAGCCGGTCGAGTTCGTCGCCGGTGCCAGCGACCGGCAGGCGTTCGCCGAGATCGCCGGCCATGATGGTGCGGGTGGTTTCGGTCATGGCATCGACCCGGCGCAGCACGCGGCGGGTAACGAACAGCCCGCCGGCAAGCCCCAGCACGATGACGATGGCGACCGACCAGCGTCCGGCGGCGAGTACAATGTGATAGAGCCGCTCGCGCTCCTCGAGGTCGCGGCCGACCAGCAGGCGGAAGCCGCCGGGCAACTGGAACACCCGCACCAGCGCGTGGTGGTCCGGGTGTTCGGATACTTCTGCTTCGTCAATCCGGTGGTAAACCGTCTCGGTCCAGCCCGGATTATCGAGAATGCCCGGCGACAGCGCGGTGACGTTGCCGGCGAGCCCTTCGCCGGCAAAGTTGGTGACAATATAAAGACTCGAGCCCGGCCGGCGCGCGCGCGCATCGACCACGATCACCAGCCGCCTTATGCCGCCCTGCCGGTATTGCTCGGACAGACCGGTGATCTCGGCATTGACCGTATCGGTGATCTGCTCGTCGATCAGGCGGCGGGTATTGAGGGCGAAATAGCCAAGCAAAAACGCCGCGAACAATGCGAACACGGTCAAATAGACCAGCGTCAGCTTGAACGTAGTGGTGCGAAATAGTTTACCGAGCGCCGTCACGTATCATGTATCCCGCGCCGCGAACCGTATGTAGAAGCGGCTGGGAGAAACCTTTATCGATTTTCGAGCGCAAGCGCGAGATGTGAACGTCGATGACGTTGGTTTGCGGGTCGAAATGGTAATCCCACACGTTCTCCAGCAACATGGTGCGGGTGACCACCTGGCCGGCATGCTTCATCAGGTATTCCAGCAGGCGGAATTCGCGCGGCTGCAGCGTTACCTCGTCCTCGCCGCGGCGGACCTCGCGCGACATCCGGTCGAGCGCAAGATCGCCGACCCGCAGCACAGTTTCCTCGCGGCTGCCACGCCGGCGCGCCAGCACCTCAACGCGTGCGAGCAGTTCTGAGAACGAATAGGGCTTGGGCAGATAATCGTCGCCGCCGGCGCGAAGGCCCTTGACCCGGTCGTCGACCTGGCCGAGGGCGGACAGGATCAACGCCGGCGTCTCGATCCCCTTGTCGCGCAGAGTGCCGATCAGCGATAGCCCGTCGCGCTTGGGCAGCATGCGGTCGACGATGAGCACGTCATATTGCCCGTCGAGCGCCATCGCCAGGCCGTCTTCACCATCGGTGGCCGCATCGGCGACATGGCCGACCTCGCGGAACGCCTTGACCAGATAGCCGGCGGCGTCGCGGTCGTCCTCGATAACCAGAAGGCGCATGGTGACCCGATCCGGTTGCGCATCGGCCATCCGGCCCAAGGCGCGAGCCCCTTGAATATCCGCATAAGTGGGCATCGGTCACACCAATTCCAGTCATTTCGGTCTTACGTCAATTCCCGGACCGGTCGCCCCCTCCTTCCGGCGGCCAAACGACGGGCCGGTCAATGCTTTAGCCCCCCATTTCGTACGCGAGGGGGTGGCGGAATTGGCCCGCCACCCCCTCAACGACCCCACCCCGGCGGGGGCGACGAATGCCAGGGTTGGAGTTCTGTTCGAAAGTGGCCGGACCGTCAGATCCGCCCGCTTCCGGAGATTATGCCGGGACGGGCACGAGGCCCGTCCCGTTGAGGTGTACCGCCGGCGGGGGCGACGGATGCCAGCGGCACGCCCCGAACTCTTTCTCCTCAGCCGTTGCCAACCGGCAGGGCGACGAAGCGGGTGTTGTCACCCTTCTTCACCCGCATCAGCACGCTGCGCTTGCCGTCCGTCCGCGCGCTGGTGATGACGTTGCGCACGTCGGCGGGCGTCGAAACGGATTTGCCGGCGACTTCCAGGATCACGTCGCCGGTGGAAAAGCCGTGGTCGGCGGCCACGCCCGAAGAGTCGATCCCGGTGACCACGACGCCTTCGGCTCCCGCGCCGGCCACACGGCTGGCCGGAGCCAGCGTCAGGCCGAGCTTGGCGATGTCGGCGGTGCCGTTATCGGGTGTGTTGCCCTCGGCGCGCGCCTCCTTGGCGGCCGGCATTTCGCCGAGCGTCAGCGTGATGGTCTTCTCCGAGCCCTTATGCAGAACCACGAGCTTGACCGAAGTCTTCGGTGGCATGGCGCCGATCTTCTTGGCGAGATCGCGGGCATCCTTGACCAGCTTGCCGTCAACCGCGGTGATGACGTCGCCGGCCTCGATGCCGGCTTGCACTGCCGGGCTGTCCTTCTGCGGTTCAGCGACCAGCGCGCCTTCCGCCTTCTTCAAGCCGAGGCTATCGGCGATGTCCTGCGTCACCGGCTGAATCTGCACGCCGATCCAACCGCGCGTGACCGAGCCGTGCTCCCTGAGCTGGCT
>DAIMKK010000009.1:11483-19005 GCA_036721745.1 Pseudolabrys sp.
CGGTATCGGCAGGAATCGCGAAGGCAATGCCGACCGAACCGCCCGACGGCGAGAAGATCGCGGTGTTGACGCCAATCACATTTCCTTCGGTGTCGAAGGCCGGTCCGCCGGAATTACCCTTGTTCACCGGCGCGTCGATCTGGATGAAATCGTCATAGGCGCTGGCGCCGATGTCGCGGCCGCGCGCCGAGACGATGCCGGCGGTGACGGTGCCGCCGAGGCCGAACGGATTGCCGACCGCGAGCACCCAGTCGCCGATACGCGGCGCCTTGTCGGCAAGCTTCACATAGGGGAACGGTCCGTCCTCGACCTTGATCAGCGCGAGATCGGTGCGCGGATCGGTGCCAATCACCTTAGCGGTGTGGGTCTTGCCGTCGTCGGTGGTGACCTGCACGCTTTCGGCCTTGTCGACCACGTGGTTGTTGGTCACCGCATAGCCGTCGCCGGAAATAAAGAAGCCGGAGCCCTGGCCGGTGATGACGTTACGGCCGTGGCCTTGCGGCATACCGTGCGGACTGTCCGGCATATCGGGCATGCCGAAGCGGCGGAAAAACTCGCGCAGGCCCGGTGGGACGTCGTTGTTGGCGAGGCCGTTGGTTTGTGCTCCGCCGTCGACCTTGACGCGCACCGAGATCACCGACGGTTTGACCTTCTCGACGATGTCGGCGAATCCGACCGGGGCCTGCAGTCTGTGCGCTTGCTCGGTCAGATTCTGCGCCAGCGCCGCCGGATAGCCGCCCGACAGATTGACGCCGGGAGCGACCACGAGCGCGGCGGCGCCCAGGCTGGCGATGGTGGTGGCGAGGAGGATGACGCGGCGCGCCGAAAGCACGCGCGATTTCTTGGGGGGTGTAAGAGCGGGGGGGACGCCCGGGTTCATCGCAAATACTCCATCTCGATTCGAGGGCGCGGTTGCACGCCGTTTCGAAGCTGAAGATGGGGGGATGAGCCTTACAGCGTCCTGTCGGAGGGATTAAACTTTTGTAAGGTGGGGAAAACGAAGTTTTTCTTGAAAATCAATAGATTAAACAATGCTCAGTCGGCCTTTTTTTCGACCAAAGTCGCAATCCGCTGCTGCTCGGCAGCGCTCAGCGCCGGCGCTTGCAAATTCACGGATTGGCGGCGTCGCGCCGTCATGAACAGAGCGATCATGCCAGCCACCAGCGCGATCGGCGGCAAGCCCCATAGCAGAAGATTGTGCAGTTTAAAGGTCGGCTTGAGCAGCACGAACTCGCCGTAACGCGCCACCAGGAAGTCGAGCACCTGGCTGTCGCTATCGCCCTTGGTCAGCCGCTCGCGCACCAGCAGCCGCAGGTCGCGGGCGAGCGGCGCCGCGGAATCGTCGATCGACTGGTTCTGGCAGACCAAGCAGCGCAGTTCGCTCGAAATATCGCGCGCGCGCGCTTCAAGCTGCGGGTCTCTCAGAATTTCGTCGGGCTCGACCGCAAGCGCCGCAGTGGGCGCGACCAGCGCGACCAGCAATGCGATCAGGGCAAGACGGCGCATCATTCTACTCCGCCGGCTGCAGCGCTGGCTTGGCCGCTGGCTTTTTCCCGGGCTTGGGCGCGCCGACGCGCAACCGCCGGTCGGACAACGACAACGCGCCGCCGAACATCATCACCAGTGCGCCGAGCCAGATCAGCAGCACCATCGGCTTGTAGTAGAGCCGTATCGCGATCGAGCCGTCGGGATTGGTATCGCCCAGCGACAAATAAAGCTGGCCCGCGCCGCGCGCCATCAGCGCTGCTTCGTTGGTCGAGGTAGCGCGTGCGGTGAAATTTCGCTTCGACGGCTCCATCACGCCGAGCGGCACGCCGCCTTCGCGCACGGTGAACTTCGCCACCACGGCGTTGTAATTCGGGCCGCTCCGCTCTTCCATACCGTCGAAGCTCAGTTCGTAGCCGGACAGCGAAACGGTCTGCGCCGGCTTGAGCGAGACGATGCGCTCGGTGCCCCAGGTGCCGGCGCTAATGATGCCAAGCATCGACACCGCGATGCCGAAATGCGCCACCGCCGTGCCCCAGGTCGAGCGCGGCAGGCCGCTCGCGCGCATCCACACGGTCGTCAGCGGCATGCGCATCAGGCCGGTGCGCTCCACCAGATCGACCACCGCGCCCATCATCACATAAAACGCCAGCCCGACGCCGAACGGGGCCAGCATCGAACTCCCGCCCTTGATTGCGAAAGCAGCCGCGACCGCGATAAGGCCGACGGCGAATGCCGTCATCAGCCGCTGCGCCACGCCCAAGAGGTCGCCGCGCTTCCAGGCCAGCAGCGGCCCGAACGGCATCGCGAACATCAGCGCCACGAATAGCGGACCGAAGGTCAGGTTGAAGAATGGACCGCCGACCGAAATCTTGCCGCCGGTGAAGGCCTCGAGCGCCAAGGGATAAAGCGTTCCGACGAACACCGTCAGGCAGGCGGTGGTGAGGAAGAGATTGTTGAAGACCAGCGCCCCTTCGCGCGAGATCGGCGCGAACAGCCCGCCTTGCTTCAAGGTCGACGAGCGCCAGGCGAACAGTGACAGGCCGCCGCCGATGAACAGCACCAGGATGGCGAGGATGAAGACGCCGCGCGCCGGATCGTTGGCGAAGGAGTGCACCGAGGTGAGCACGCCGGAACGCACCAGGAAAGTGCCGATCAGCGACAACGAGAAGGTCAGGATCGACAGCAGAATGGTCCAGACCTTGAGCGCGTTGCGCTTTTCCATCACCACCGCGGAATGCAATAGCGCGGTGCCGGCGAGCCAAGGGTTCAGCGAGGCGTTTTCGACCGGGTCC
Organism: Pseudolabrys sp.; assembly: GCA_036721745.1. Lineage (GTDB taxonomy): Bacteria > Pseudomonadota > Alphaproteobacteria > Rhizobiales > Xanthobacteraceae > Pseudolabrys. The sequence continues at coordinate 14,264 of DAIMKK010000009.1, forward strand.
CAGAACCAGAAACCGCCCCAGCCGAGCGTGTAATAGGCCCAGTACGAGCCCATGGCGATGCCGACCGTCAGGAACATCCAGGCCATCAGCGTCCACGGCCGCACCCAGCGCGCCCAGGCGGCGTCGATGCGGCCTTCGATAAGCGCCGCGATGGCGAAGGAAAACGAGATCGAGAATCCGACGTAGCCGAGATAGAGCAGCGGCGGATGAATAGCGAGACCGAGGTCCTGCAGAATCGGGTTGAGATCGCGGCCCTCGAGCGGCGCCTGCGCCATGCGCAGAAACGGGTTAGAGGTCAACAAAATGAACAGATAGAACGCGGTCGCGACCCACGACTGCACTGCCAGCACGTGCGCCTTCAAGGTCGCCGGCAGATTGACGCCGAAGGCCGCCACCAGCGCGCCGAACACCGACAGGATGAGCACCCAGAGCAGCATGGAACCTTCGTGGTTTCCCCATACGCTGGTGAATTTGTAGATCAGCGGCATCATCGAATGGGAATTCTCGAACACGGTCGTGACCGAGAAGTCCGAGGTGACGTAGCAAACGACCAACGCACCGAAGGAAAAAGCGACCAGCACGAATTGCATCAGCGCTGTGGAAGTCGCCAGCCGCATCAGCGCGGCATCTCGCGTCAGCGCGCCGATGATCGGCACCACCGATTGGATCAGCCCGAGCGCCAGCGCCAGCACCAAAGCATAATGACCGAGTTCCGGGATCATCGCGTCTTGCCTCCGGCGCTTTCGCCGCTCGTTTCCTGCCAGCGCCCGGTCTTCTTCAATGAGTCGACCACCTCGCGCGGCATATAGCGCTCATCATGCTTGGCCAACACGGTATCCGCGTCAAGCGTTCCGCCGGATTCCAGCTTGCCTTCCGCGACCACGCCCTGCCCTTCACGGAACAGGTCCGGCACGATGCCTTGATAGTGCACCGGGACGTCGCTTTTGCCGTCGGTCACATCGAAGCGGATGCGCAGATTGTCGCCGCGCTGCACGCTGCCCTCCTTGACCAGCCCGCCGATACGGATGCGGGTGCCCGCCGCGATATGCTTTTCAGCCACATCGGTCGGCGAATTGAAGAACACGATGGAACCGCTCAGCCCGTTGAGCACAAGCCCAACCGCGAGCGCCAGAACGCCGACGCTGCCGCCGATCAAAATCAGTCGTCGCTGCTTGCGGGTCATTTCACCTCACGTCCTGCTCTAGCATAGCCCCCGGTCTAACACGGCGGCGCGCTTCCCTTACAACGCACCATCGTGGCGGTATTGAGCAAGATCAAGGGGCCCGGCAATGGGTGGAAATACCCGCCTTTTCAGGGACTTTTGACCGCGTTCAGCCGAGCGAGGTCCAACCGCCGTCCGGGTTGCGGCAGGCGATGCCGCGGGCGGTCTGCGGGCGGCCGTCGATATAGATGGTGTGGGTGTAAGAACGGCAGTTGCGGCCGCTCTGCACATAGGCGGGGCCCGGCACCACGGTACCATAGCGGCCGGAATCGGGATTTTTCCACGACACCGGCGCCCCGGAGGTGCCGCGTTCGAGCGCGTCCATCTGTGCGGCATAAGCGCGCGCTCTGTCCTCGTCGTCGAGGCCGGCGCCGATGCGATTGCCGATCAGTCCGCCGAGCAAGCCGCCGACCGCCGCGCCAGCCAAGCGATTTCCGGTGCCGCCGCCCGCAACCGCCGCGCCGAGCAGCGCGCCAGTTCCGGCGCCGAGCAAGGTGCCAGTGTTTTCCTTCGGCCCCGGCCCGATTCCGTCCGGGCTGCCGGCACAGGCAGCAAGCGTGACACCGATAGCGGCGATAGCGGCGAATTTGAGCACGGACATGTCGACCCCCGAAAAATCGAAGCGCTGGAAAAACGAGCTTCGCCGCGACCGTCGAAGCGATCGGTCCATCGAGACGGAACAAATCAGGCAAAAGTCCGGCGCTTGTAGCAATCCCGAAAAATATCGACGCGAAATTGACTTAACTGTCATCCCCCCGGCAACACCAGTTCGGCGCGCAAGCCGCCGAGCGGCGCGGTGCCGAGCTTGAGCTCGCCGCCGTAAAGGGCGGCAAGTTCAACGACGATCGAAAGCCCCAAGCCCGATCCCGGCTTGGTCTCGTCGAGCCGGCGGCCACGATGCGCGACCTGCTCGCGCTCGGACGGCGACAGTCCGCGGCCGTCGTCGTCGACCACGATGCGCACTACTCCGGTCGCGCTCGCCGGATCCGGCTGCTCACGCACCACCTCAATCGCCACTCGCGTCGACGCCCATTTGCAGGCGTTGTCCACCAGGTTGCCGATCATCTCTTCCAAATCTGGCCGCTCACCGCGGAAGCACGCTTGCTCGTCGGCATGAACCTCGATGGCGACGCCGCGATCGTGATGGATCTTCTCCATGGTGCGGGCGAGCGCGGTGACCACCGGCGCGACGTCGGTGATCGAGCCCACCACCGTCAGGCGCGCCGCCAGCCGCGCGCGCTCGAGATGACGCGCCACCTGGTCGCGCATGATGTCGGCCTGCTCCAGCACCTTGTTGGCGAAGGCATCGCGCGGCCGCGCCGCGGCCTCGTTCACCATCACCGACAGCGGCGTCTTCAAGGCATGCGCGAGATTGCCGACATGGGTGCGCGCACGCTCGACGATTTCCTTGTTGGCGTCGATCAGCGCGTTGGTTTCGCGCGCGAGCGGCGCAATTTCTTCGGGGAATTGACCGGCGAGATGCTCGGCGCGGCCGGAGCGGATGGCGGTGAGGCTGTCGGTGATGCGCTTGAGCGGGGCGAGGCCGAAGCGCACCTGGAACATGGTGGTGAGCAGCAGCACCGCGGCGAGGATCGAAAACGTGATGATCAGCGCCTGATCGAACGAGCGCACTTCGTCGGTGATTTCGGCGGCGTCGCCGGCGACCGCCACCAGATAATGCCCCTCGTCGCCGAGATCGATATTGCGCTCGACCAGCCGCAGCCGCTGGTCCTCTGGCCCCGGCACATAGCCCTGGCGCGAGCCGTCCAGCCCAGCCGCAACGCCGCGGTCCTGCAGATGCGGCAGACCGGCGTCCCACAGCGAGCGCGAGGCGCGCACGTCGTGCTTGTCGGGGTCGAGCCGCGTCACCTGCCAGTACCAGCCCGACAGCGGCAGTTCGAACAATGGCTCGCCGAGCGATTGCGGAAACTTGTCGGATGCCTCTTCGGGCGAGGCGACGTCGGCGACCAGCGTGCGCAGATAGACGCCGAGCCGGCGATCGAAGGCGCGCTCGACGCCTTGCCGGTAGAGCGACGACAGCACGACGCCGGTGATGACCAGGATGACCACCGCCCAGGCGGTCGCCGACAGGAACAGCCGCAGCGCGAGAGAATTAGCGCGCATCTATTTTTGCGCCCGGCGCGGCGAGCAGATAGCCGAGGCCGCGCACGGTCTGGATGATGTCGACGCCGAGCTTCTTGCGGATGCGGCCGACGAACACTTCGATGGTGTTGGAGTCGCGGTCGAAATCCTGGTCGTAGAGATGCTCGACCAGTTCGGTGCGCGACACCACGCGCCCGGTGTGATGCATCAAATAGGCGAGCAGGCGGTATTCGTGGCTGGTGAGCTTGACCGGATTGCCGTCGACCGTGACGCGCCCGGTGCGCGAATCGAGCCGCACCGGCCCGCACACGAATTCGCTCTTGGCGTGGCCGACCGAGCGGCGCAGCAGCGCGCGCACGCGCGCCAATACTTCCTCGAGATGAAAGGGCTTGGCCACATAATCGTCGGCGCCGGCGTCGAAGCCTTGCACCTTGTCGCTCCAGCGGTCGCGCGCGGTCAGCATGAGAACCGGCATGGCGCGCCCATTGCGCCGCCAGGATTCCAGCACCGAGATGCCGTCCATCTTGGGCAGGCCGATGTCGAGGATAACGGCGTCGTAGGGCTCGGACTCTCCCAAATAATGGCCCTCTTCGCCGTCGAAGGCGCGGTCGACGACGTAACCGGCATCGGTCAGCGCGGTCGAGAGCTGGCGGTTGAGGTCGGGGTCGTCCTCGACGACGAGCAGGCGCAAGGCTTTCTCTCCGGCTGGAGCATTGTCAGGCGAAGCATGCCCTCGGACTTGATCCGGGGGTGGCTACCGGTTCGCCGTCCGACAATGCGACCAATCTAATGGCTGTTGATAAGCTCGCCGTTCGCGGCGTCAACAGTCTCGCTGATCACTCTGCCACTGCGCCCGAGCAGAGTTAGCACATAGACCAGCCCGTCGCCGTGGCGGCATAACCGGGCCCGCACCAGATCGGCGTGGTGGCCGTGCTCACGCCGGGATTTGATCGCCCGGGCCAGCGGAATGGCTTTCTTGTCGGCGACCGCCACGCGCTGTTCGGCCTTGTTCAGGCAGAAGTTATACGTCGGGTCGGCGGCCAATGCTGGCGCCGCCAGCAGGCCGGCAAACAGGACAATAGAGAGAGGTCGGGAGACCGGCATGGGGGGATTTTGAGCGCGCGCCGGTGAACGCGGGCTGAACGCGGAAGGCTTGAAAAAGCCTCATCCGGCTAGCCTTCAAAGCCATCAAACGACGCAAAAACGTCGAGCGGCTCGCGCGGGGCGCGCCATTTGTTGACGGCTGCGTCCGGATCGGCGTGACCGAGGGCCAGGCCGCAGAACAGAATGTAGTTTGGGGGGATAGCGAGAAGGGAATAAACGGTCTTGTGCCAGTGGGTCCAGGCTTCCTGGCCGCAAGTGTGCAGGCCGTAGCCGCGCGCCATTGCATTGAGAGCTCCGACCGAGCCGAGGAAGC
>DAIMKK010000010.1:0-6036 GCA_036721745.1 Pseudolabrys sp.
CCCTTGCTTCCCTAGCCCTTGAGCATCTCCAGCGCCGCCCGGTGCACGCGCTCATCGCCGGCGACGACGATGCGGCCGCCGGATTGCGCCGGGCCGTTCTCCCAGGTGGTGACAATGCCGCCGGCGCCGGTGATGACGGGGATTAGCGGCACGATGTCGTAGGGCTTGATCTCGGTTTCGACCACGAGATCGATCAATCCCGCCGCCAGCATGCAATAGGCGTAGCAGTCGCCGCCGTAGCGCGAGAGCTTGACCGTGTTTTCCAGCCGGCCGAAGGCGGCGCGGTCGGGTAAGTTCATCAGCAGCGGGCTGGTGGTGGACAGAATCGCGTCGCCGAGCGAGCCGCAGGCGCGCACGTGCAGATCGCGGTTGCCCGCCGCCCCCCGATAACGCGCCGCGCCGCCATCGCCGGAAAATTTCTCGCGCGTGAACGGCTGGTTCATCATGCCGAACACCGGTTCGCCGAAGCGCATCAAGCCGATCAGCGTGCCCCAGGCCACCATGCCGGTGATGAAGGACTTGGTGCCGTCGATCGGATCGAGCACCCAGACATATTCGGCGTCGGTGCGCTCGGCGCCGTATTCCTCGCCAATGATGCCGTGCTCGGGGAATTGCTTACGGATGAGCGCGCGCATGGCCTGCTCGGCGGCGCGGTCGGCTGCGGTGACCGGATCGAAACCGCCGGCCTTCTTGTTGTCGATCGCCAGCGCCGTGCGGAAAAACGGCAGGATGGTCTCGCCCGAAACGCCGGCGAGTTGATCGACAAAACTGCTGAAATCGATAGCCGTCATTGCGCTTTGCTTATCGCACGATCGCCAAAAGTGGCACTCGGTTTTCCCGAAAGTTCATGCAGCGCCTGGCCGAGCCGAGTGCAAAAAGTTCATGCAGCGCCTGGCCGAGCCGAGTGCAAAACGACACACTTCAGTCCCCAAGCAATGCAATTCTCACTGAGGGGGTTTGTCTCGCCTCATTGAAATTGTGATGTTTTTGCCACTCTGTCTCGGCAACTGTAAAATTTGTCCATTAAATAGGCTGCCAGCCATGCATAAAAACATGGGGTTTTCAGCAAAGGCTCTTGATTTTTGTGCGCCGCGGTGTAAATTATTGCAATGCGGTAGCGAGAGCTATCGTTGCCCTCCTTGGGCGTTTCCTCCCTAGACTTGGGCCGCTTGCCAACGCGAGCGGCCCTTTTTTTGCTATTCCGCCGCCGCCCGATACGGGTGCAGTTCTTCCAGCGGTATCTCGCCCAGACGCCGGGCGAGCGTCTCCAAATCGGCCGCCAGCTGGCTGAACGTGCTGGAGCGTGCGTAACGGCGCTCGTCCATGTAAAGCGCGCGGTTGATCTCGAGCTGGATGGCATGCAGGCCGGCAGCCGGATTGCCGTAATGCTCGGTGATAAAGCCGCCAGCATAGGGCTTATTGCGGCTCACGCTGTAGCCGAGCGTGCGCAGGGTCTTTTCCACGGTTTCAGACACGACGCCGACGCAACTGGTGCCGTAGCGGTCGCCGAGCACGAATTCCGGTCTCGGCCGTTCGTCTTTGTGGCCGGCGGTGGAGGGCATGGAATGGCAATCGATCAGCATGGCGGCGCCAAAGTCCCGATGGAGCCTTGAAAACAGCCGGCGCAGGGCGCGGTGATAGGGCTTGTACAGGCTCTCGATTCTGCGCAGCGCGTCGTCGACCGGAATGCGCCGGTCATAGATTTCCTGGGCGTCGCCGACCACCCGCGCCACGGTGCCTAAGCCCCCGGCCACGCGCATCGAGCGGGTATTGGCGAAGGACGGCAGGCGGCCCTCGAACATGCGCTGATCGAGCTCGTAGGGCTCGCGATTGACGTCCACGAAGCAGCGCGGGAAATGCGCGCGCATCAGAGGAAAGCCGTGCTTGACCACGCCGGCGATCAGTTCGTCGACGAAGCTGTCCTCCGACCGGCGCAAGGTGGCGATGTCGAGCCGCGAGACGGCCAGGAAATCGCGCGGATAGGTCGAGCCGCTGTGCGGTGAATTGAACAGCACCGGCCCCTTGCCCTCGGCCGGGTCCAGGACCTCGAACGGCGGGTCTAGCTCGTCGCGGATTTCACTCATGGGAGGTAAATGCCATATCGAGCGAGGTCGCATTGCGGTGGGAAGGTCCCAACCAGCCCATAATAACGTTCTATTGTCTATGCGTCGGGGCCTAATGCCAAGCCATGCTTTTGGTTCACTCGTTATTTACCTGGCATAAGTCTTATGGGCCATTGGGGTCCCGGGCAGGGGCGGTTGGGACGGGGCGTTCGGGTATTTATGTCGAAAATCCTCTTGGCAGAAGACGACACTGATATGCGGCGCTTTCTGGTCAAAGCGCTGCAGAATGCCGGATTCGACGTGACTTCCTACGACAATGGGCTGTCGGCTTACCAGCGGCTGCGCGAGGAGCCATTCGAGCTTCTGCTCACCGATATCGTGATGCCCGAGATGGACGGCATCGAGCTTGCCCGCCGGGCGGCCGAACTCGACCCCGATATCAAGATCATGTTCATCACCGGCTTCGCCGCGGTCGCGCTTAACGCCGATTCGACCGCGCCCAAGCACGCCAAAGTGCTGTCTAAGCCTATCCATCTGCGCGATCTGGTCAACGAAGTGACCAAAATGCTGGCGGCCTAAGGTTCCTTGAGCGGCTTGCCTCGCCAGTTTGGAGCCGATAAGACCAAATCCATTAAAGGGCGCGTAGCTCAGCGGAAGAGCACTACCTTGACATGGTAGGGGTCACAGGTTCGATCCCTGTCGCGCCCACCATTCCTATGCGGCCTCGAATTCCGATCGCGATTTCGATGGCGACCGGTATCATTGCCCAGTCGAGCCATGCGCCGGCGACAAAGGCGAGCTTGACGTCGCCGAGCCCCAAGCCTTCGCGCTGGCGCAGCCGCCGATAGACCCAGCGTAGGCTTAAGAAAAACAGCATCGTGATGGCGCCGCGCAGCGCCGCGCCCGCTACGTTTTCGACGAGCGATGGCGCCGCCGCGAAGACCGCGTTGACAAGTGCGAGCGCCAACGCGGCGGCGGTCAACTCGTTGGGAATGATGAAATAGCGATAGTCGACGGCCGCGATCGCCAGCATCAGCAGCGCCAGGCCCACACCGAGGAACCCGCTCACGCCGGGGACTGCCCAAATGCTCGCGGCAGCGGCGGCGAGGCCGATCAAACCGACAACCACATCGGCCAAGCGAATTTGCTTCATCGCGCTGGGCGCGTTTGCGGTCGGTAACCGGAGCGCCATCGGTAATTCCGTTTGTGCTCGAGAATCCACTTATTCGACGCGGATACTGCGTTCACTGGAATCGCATCATCGCGCGCTGGCGGGCACCGTACCCAGTGGAGATCTCGGAGAAACCTCGCCAATCCGGCTCTTCAGCCTTGCGCGCAATTCTTCCGCGACCAGATGGGCGTCGACGGGATCGCGGATGATCTGCGGCCGGATGAAAATGATGAGTTCGGTGCGCGCCGTCGTCTTGTTCTGATGGGAAAATGCGTCGCCCAGATAATTGGGAAGTTGATCGAGCCACGGAATGCCGTTGCGCGTCTTGCTCTGGGTTTCGCTGATAAGACCCGCCAGCAACACGGTCTGTCCATCCGCGACCGACAGCGTGCTTTTGACTTTCCGCTCGGAAATGGTCGGCGTCAGCGTGCCCGTCGTGTTGGTGTTAGAGACGTTGCTTATTTCCTGTTCGATGTCGAGCCTCACCGTATTGTTGAAGCTGACGCGGGGAACGACGCGCAAGATGATGCCGGTGTTCTGGTAGTTGATGGTATTGACGACAGCGTTGTTCGCGCTGAGCACGGTCGCCGTGCCGGTGGTGATCGGCACTTGGTCGCCGACTTGCAGGGTCGCCACGCCATTGTCCGTTACCACGAGCGATGGATTTGAAAGTATCTTGACGTCGGTGACCGCGTGCAATGCAACGAGGACGACCTGCGGCGTTTGCTCGGACCCTACCAAAAGGTTGAAGCCGGGAAGGACGCGGCCCAGTACCGCGTTGTTAACGAACGTATTGATCGCCGAACCGGTGTCGGGCGGCGCGCCGACATTGGTGCTCTTGAGGAAAAACTGAACGCCGTAAGTCAGGCTGTCGTTCAGCGTGACCTCGGCGATCGTCGCATCGAAGGCGACCTGCAGCTGCGGCCGGTCGATCTGGCGGAGTGCGCCCTCGATGATCTTGTAGCTTTCCTCGTTGGCATAGATCAGCAGCGAGTTATTGGTGACGTCGGCGGTGATACGCGGCCGCGAACTCCGCGCTGGCGAGATTGGCGCGCCGCAAAAATCAGACGCCGGCGAACGTCATCGTGCTGGAGGCGCTATCGAACGTCCTGCCGGACAATACTTTTGTCACCGAACTGCGCATCGAAGGCGACAAGGTGCAGGTTGTCGGCATCACCAACGATGCTCCCTCGCTGATCCGCCTGATTGAGCAGTCGCCGCATTTCAGCCGCGCGACATTCTTCGCGCCGACGACCCGGTCGTCGTCCGACCCGGGGGATCGCTATCACATCGAAGCTCTCATCAAACCGGTATTCTCGCCGCCGTCATGACCGCCGATATTGCATTGAATCGCCATCTCGCCCGCTACCCTTATGTAGCGGTTGCGGCCTATGGCGTGCTCATCGTCGCATTCCTCGCCGCGATCTGGCTGTCGCTCGCGGACATTCTCGAACAGCGCGCTAGGCTTGCTGACTCGTTCGATATTCTCAATCGGCTCGAAGCGCGCCAGCAAGGTCCGAACGCCGCGAACGGTCCGGCTGGCGCGGTCCCGGCCGGTTCCCCGTTTCTCGGCGGCGAGACGATCACGGTGGCCGGTGCAACCCTGTTGCAACGGGTCGCGAGCTCCATCACGCAGTTCGGCGGCAGCGTGCAGTCTTCGCAAGTGGACTTGCAGGGGCCGCAATCCAAGGATGGATTTGTCACCTTGGTCATCAGTTGCGAAATGGAGCAGCCGAACCTGCAAAAGCTGCTGTACGATTTGGAAGCGGGAATGCCGTTTTTGTTTATCGATCAGCTCGTCGTACAAGGACCGCAGACCTCCTCCGTGCCTAATGGCGCCGGCATGAAGATATTGATCGCGGTATCGGGTCAGTGGAAGGGCACAAGATGATGCTTTGGCACGCGCTCTTGCGGGCCGTATGGGGCCTTTGCATCACCGGGGCCATGATCCTATCGGCGCTGGCGGCGACGTCGCCCGACGATTCGACGCAGATCGATGGCAATCGCGGCACCATCAACCTGGACCAAAATCCGGCGGCGACCGTAGGCGAGCGTGCGCAGATCGGCAATCCGCTGTGGGGGATTCCGCTGGGCTCGCTCTCCAAAACGCGCGATCGCCCGCTCTTTACGCCATCGCGGCGCCCATCGGCGCCGGCCGTCGTCGCGGTGCCGCCCGTCGTTCAGCCGAAGGTGCCTATCCGTCCGGCGGAGCCGGAACATCCGAACCTCACGCTGATCGGGACCGTGGTTGGTGAAAACGAAGGTATCGGCGTTTTTCTCGATCAGGCGACGCACAATTTTGTGCGCATAAAGACCGGCGAAGGTCATGCGGGTTGGATTCTTCGCTCCGTCAAAGCGCGCGAAGTAATGCTAGAAAAAGGCCAGCGATCCGAAACGCTCCGGCTTCCGGCGCGTCAAGATGCCGGCGCGGGCACGCCCGCCCCGGGCGGCGATCAGCTATAGCGGCTTATCAATTTACGAAGCCTGCGGCCATCACGGGTAGAGACATTTCTCGCCGTCAGCGCATTGCCCCGTCATCCAGGCTGAACCGTGCAACTCCGGAATCGGCCGCCACGTGATCGCCAGCGTTTGCGCCTTGGCGACCTGGCGTGGGGACATTTTGGTCGCGACCGCATCCCTGATCCGATAGGAAAAATCCCGTTTCGGTCCCGTTGCATGGGCCGCCGCCAAATTCAGCCATTTGTAGGCTTGCACGTAATCTTCCGGAACGCCGTGGCCGCTGTCGTACAGCAGCCCGAGCAAATATTGCCCTTGCGCGTTGCCCTGGCCGGCAGAGCGGTG
>DAIMKK010000010.1:6046-9505 GCA_036721745.1 Pseudolabrys sp.
CCAGTGCGCCGCCTCACGGTAGCTTTGCGGCACGCCGCGGCCATGGGTGTACAGAAAACAGAGAACCGCCTGCGCGTTTGAATTGCCGTGCTCGGCCGGCGCGCGCAGCAATAGGCCGGCGGTCGTGTAATCCTGCCGGGTGAACGCAGCCAGCCCCTTCTTCAGTTGCACAGCATCGATCCGGTCAGGCAGGCGGCGGGCGTCCGCCGGCAGAACAAGCGCGATGAGGATCGCGCAGAACGACCAGACAAACAAATTGATCGCCTTGGACATGGGCCTGCTCTTGTGGTCTCTGCGCCCGGCCATACGCATGATCGCATTCGTCTGCCGGGGCATTAATAGTCCTAGCAACTTCGTTCGATGTCCAGCCGTCTAATAACGCATTGATTTATCATGTCTTGTCGGCCGTTGACAGCGGCCGGGAGGCTGCTATGAACCCGGCAACCAGAAAACCCAGAGATTGTCATGAAAGTCCGTAACTCTTTGAAATCCCTGCGCGGCCGCCACCGCGACAACAAGATTGTTCGGCGCAAAGGGCGCGTCTACATCATCAACAAGACCAATCGCCGCTTTAAGGCGCGCCAAGGCTGAAACCAAGCCTTAAGCCGGCCCCGGCCGGCTGCTCCTTTCGTCGCCGCATATTTGCCTAAACCGGCGGAGATATTAAGCTCCGCCCATGCGCTCGCGATTCCTCGCAAGGTTATTTGTCGCCGCTTTGGCTGCAGCTTTTGCCGCGCCCGCCGCCGCGGCGCCGAGCGATTGGGTGCAGCCGCCGGACAAGCTGCCCCATGTCCAGCACGGCAATTCCAAGCACAACCTCGATTTCCTGTTCGGGGCGCTCAAGGTCGCGCCCGACGACGTCACCGCCAAGGCGATCGAGCAACGTATCTGGGCGCTGTGGATCGCCACAAACAGCGACACCACCACGCTGCTGATGTCGCGGGTGCAGACCGCGGTCGAGGGCAAGGATCTCGATCTCGCGATCAAGCTGCTCGACGCCGTCGTCAAGATTAAGCCGAAATACGTGGAAGCCTGGAACCGGCGCGCCACCATCTACTACATGAAAAAGGATTACGGCCGTGCGCTCGCCGACATTCGCGAGGTTCTGCGCCGCGAACCGCGCCATTTCGGTGCGCTATCCGGCCTCGGCTTGATCATGCAGGACATCGGCGACGACAAGCAGGCGCTGGAAGTCTATCGCCGCGCGCTCGCGGTCTATCCGCGCCTGCAGCGCATTCCCGACGTGGTGAAGACGCTGCAGGAAAAGGTTGAAGGCCGGGATATTTAATCCCCCGCCGCCTCCGACCCCACATAGGCAATGCGCAGCATGTTGGTCGCGCCCGGCGTGCCGAGCGGAACGCCGGCGACGATGATGACGCGCTGGCCGGCCTTGGCGAAGCCTTCCGTGAAGGCGATGCGGCCGGCACGCTCGATCATGTCGTCCTGGTCATGAGCGTCCTCGGTGATCACGCAATGCACGCCCCACACCACCGACAGCCGGCGCCCGGTGGCGATAATGGGTGACAGCGCCACGATCGGCGGCCGCGGCCGCTCGCGCGCCACGCGCAGACCGGTTGAGCCGGACGAGGTCCAGCACACCACCGCGGCGAGATCGAGCGTATCGGCGATCTGACGGGCGGCGTCGGCGATGGCGTCGGCGCCGGTCGCCTCCGGCACCGCGCGCTGCGCGTCGATGATGGTGCGGTAAATCGGATCGCTTTCGATCTCCTCGGCGATGCGGTTCATGGTGGCGACCGCCTCGACCGGATATTTGCCCGCCGCCGATTCCGCCGACAGCATGACCGCGTCGGCGCCCTCGAATATCGCGGTGGCGACGTCGGAGACTTCCGCGCGCGTGGGCACCGGAGAGGAAATCATCGATTCCAGCATTTGCGTCGCCACCACCACCGGCTTGCCGGTGGCGCGGCCCATGCGCGTCATCTGTTTCTGCACGCCGGGCACCTTCTCTAGCGGCATCTCGACGCCGAGATCGCCGCGCGCCACCATCAGCGCGTCGGCGAGATCCATGATCTCGGCCAGCCGCGTCACCGCCTGCGGCTTTTCGATCTTGGCCATGACCGCGGCGCGGCCGCGGGTGATCTTCTTCGCCTCCGCGATGTCCTCCGGCCGCTGGATGAACGACAGTGCCACCCAGTCGATGCCGGCATTGAGCGCGGCTTCGAGATCCGAGCGGTCCTTCTCGGCCAAAGCGGAGAAGGGGATCGTCGAATCCGGCAGGCTGACGCCCTTGCGGTCGGACAATTTACCGGCCACCTCGACGCGCGTGGTCATGCGCTTGGGCTCGGCTTGCGTGACCGTGAGCCGCACCTTGCCGTCGTCAATCAGCAGCGTACGCCCGGGCGCAACCGCGGCGAAGATTTCCGGATGCGGCAGAAAAGCGCGCGTTGAGTCGCCGGGCGCCGGATCGCTGTCGAGTACGAAACTCGCGCCGCTTTCCACCATCGCCGATCCGCCGGCGAAGATGCCGAGCCGCAGCTTGGGGCCCTGCAAATCGACCAGGATGCCGATCGGCCGGCCGGTATCCTTCTCGACGCCGCGGATCATGGCGACCAGTTCGCGCATGCGGTCCTGGCTGGTGTGGCTCATATTGATGCGGAATACGTCAGCGCCCGCTTTGAACAGCTTCGCGATCATCACGGCGTCGGAGGAAGCCGGTCCGAGCGTGGCGACGATCTTGGCGCGGCGCAGTCGTCTCATTTGAAGCGCCTCATCGTTTGCCGCCTTCGGCTGGTGCCGACGGCGCGGGCGACGGCGGCCGTTGCGTGCTTTGCGGCGTGCGCGACGGCAACGGGCGGGCCGGTTTCTGCTCGGCGCTGTCGGTCAGTTGCACCGTCCAGGAGCGCTGTTCGCTGGTATCGACCTCGAAAAAGCCTGTTCGGTCATAGCCGCGCGCCAGGCAGTTCTCGGTGCCGCGAATGGTGAATTCTTTCTCGCGTGAGCACATGAAAGCGTGACCCGACCATTCGCCACCGCGGTCGTAATCGACCGCGTAGATGTAATAGTAGCGCGCAACCAGCGCGCCGCGTAGCAGCGTTTCGCAGGATCGCGCCGACACGTTCCACCAGCCTTCGGTGGTCCAGCCTTCGGCGTCTTTATAGCCCAGCGAGACGCCGACCCGGCTGCCGGTGTTGTTGCAGAGCCGGAAATCGGCCCGCGCCGGATACGCGGACGCGGTTAGCAGCGCCACTGTGAGCGCAACCGTGCTTGTGATGCAGCGCGTGGCGGGATGGCGGGGCAATGCGGTCACGATGTCATGAGATTCGTTCAGGCTGCGGTTGTCGCGTGATCGGTCACGGCCTGTCAACGACGATGGCGCGGAAGTCATTCACGTTGGTGTAGGTCGGGCCGGTCAACAACAAGTCCTTGAGCGCGGCGAAAAATCCGGTCGAATTATTGTCGGCAAGAAACGCGGCGGGATCGAGGCCGAGCGCCTTGGCC
>DAIMKK010000010.1:9515-18321 GCA_036721745.1 Pseudolabrys sp.
CGCCGTCAAGTAGCGCACCGGCGGGATCGCTGGCGTCGCCTACGCCGCCGTCGGTGCCGTCGGTGTCGGCGGCGAGCGCGGCCACTGACGGCATGTGGGCCAAGCCCATCGCCAGTGCCAAAGCGTATTCTTGGTTGGGCCCGCCGCGGCCCTTGCCGCGGATGGTGACCGTCAGTTCGCCGCCCGAAAGGATCACGGCGCGCTTGCCTTGCGCGCGCAGCTCGCGTGCGAGCTTGGCGTGCGCCGCCGCTACCGCGCGCGCTTCGCCTTCGACTTGATCGCCCAGCGAAATGCATTCGTAGCCGGCAGCGCGCACGGTGGCCTCCGCCGCACGCAGCGAATCGGCCGGCCGTGCCGCCAGCACGAACTGGCTGCCGGCGAATGCCGGGTCGCCGGGTTTCGGCGATTCATTCTTGGCATCGGCGAGCGCGACGGTCACGCTTGTCGGAAGATCGAGCCGGTACTTGGCAACAATAGCGCGCGCGTCGGCGAGCGTTGTCGGATCTGGCACGGTCGGGCCGGAGCCGATCGCCGAAGGATCGTCGCGCGGCACGTCGGAGATCGCGATGGTGACAAGCTTGGCAGGATATGCGTAGCGCGCCAGCCGTCCGCCTTTGATGCGCGAGAGATGTTTGCGCACCGTGTTGATCTCACCGATGGTCGCGCCCGAACGCAGCAGCGCGCGCGTCACGGCCTGTTTGTCCGCAAACGAAACCCCGTGCGCCGGCGCGATCCAGTTGGCCGAGGCGCCGCCCGACATCAGCACCAGCACCAGGTCGTCGGTGTCCGCGCCCTCGGCAAATTCAATCGCGCGCAAGGCGGCTTCCAGGCCCGCGCCGTCCGGCACCGGATGGCCGGCTTCGATCATGGTCGCGATCCTCAGCGGTCTTCCGTAGCCATGGCGCGCCACCGCGTTACCGCAAAGGCGTCCGCCCGGCAGCTTCAAACGGTCGAGATAAAAGCCTTCCGCCACTTCGGCCATGGAACCCGCCGCTTTGCCGGCGGCGAGCAAAATAAGCCGTCCTTTGGGAGGTGGCGGCAACAGCGGCGGCAGACAGGTCGCGGGGTGCGCCGCGGCTACCGCAGTGCGAAACAAGTCTGCGAGAAATGTGCGCAAGGAGGGGTCCATCATCCGATCCTAGCTGCCCAGCGGGCCGGAAACTGCTTATAATTATTTCCAGTCGACTTGCGCCCGGCTGCGATGGCCGTTCGGGCGCCAACAAATGCGGAAACATCCGCAAATCACAATGACTATCCCTGGGGAGGGACGAAATGGCAGCAATTTCACTCACAGTAAACGGCAAGGCAGCGACGGTCGAGGCTGAGCCCGACACGCCTTTGCTTTGGGTCGTGCGCGAGCACATGCAGCTCACCGGCACGAAATTCGGTTGCGGCTCCGGCCTGTGCGGCGCCTGCACCGTCCATATCGACGGCAAAGCGATGCGCTCGTGCCAGATTGCTGTCTCGAAAGTGGTGGGCAAGAAGGTTACGACCATCGAGGGTCTGTCGCCCAACACCAGTCATCCGCTGCAGAAGGCATTCATCGCCGAACAGGTACCGCAATGCGGCTACTGCCAGTCCGGCCAGATCATGCAGGCAGCGGCGCTGCTCGCCACCAACAAGAAGCCGACCCGCGAGCAGATCGTCACGCACATGGACGGCAATATCTGCCGCTGCGGCACCTATCCGCGCATCGTGCGCGCCATTCAACGCGCCGCCCGGGAGGCCTGAGCCATGACAATCCACATCAAGAACGGATCGATCGACACCAACATCAGCCGGCGCGGTTTTGTGTCCGGCGCGGCCGGCATGACCTTCGCCTTCACGCTTGGCGGCATTGGCCATGGCGGCGCTGCCCTCGGCGCCACGCAGCCGACCGTGTTCAACGCGTTCGTCAGCATCGACACCGACAATACGATCAACATCGTCTGCCCGGGCGCCGAAATGGGGCAGGGCGTGTACACCTCGCTGCCGTTGATCCTGGCGGAAGAGCTCGACGCCGACTGGTCAAAGGTGAAGGTGGAATTCGCGCCGGCCAACCCGAAGGTCTACGGCAACTATCATCACTTGTTCCACGGCGCGCAGATCACGGCGGCAAGCGTCTCGGTCGCCGGCTATTTCATGCCGCTGCGCATAGCCGGCGCGCAGGCGCGCAAAGTACTGCTTGATGCGGTGGCAGCAAAATGGAAAGTGCCGGTGAGCGAACTCGCCACCTCCAACAGCACGGTCGTCCACGAAAAGTCGCGGCGTATTAGCTATGGCGAGATCGTGCAATTCGCGACCGTGCCCGCCGAGCTGCCGAAGATTACCGAAGCCGATCTCAAGCAGCCTTCGCGGTTCAAACTGATCGGTCGCAAGGATATCGGCCGCAACGACGTGCCGTTGAAGGTGAATGGCTCGGCGAAGTTCGGCATCGACGTGCAGGTGCCGGGCATGGTCTACGCCTCGGTGCTGCAGTCGCCGATGGAAGGCGCCAAGCCGAAGAACGGCGGGGTCAACGTTCCCGACGTCATGAAGATCAAGGGCATCGTCAAGGTCATCCCGCTGCCGTTCGGCGTGGCGGTGTTAGGCGAAAGCGTGGAGGCGACGCGCAAGGGCATCGAGGCGCTCAAGGTGACCTGGGACACCAGCGGCGCGACTGCCGCCGGCTTCGATTCGGACAAGGCGAAGGAGGACTACGCCGCCAAGGGCAAGGACCCCAACGCTGAAACCAAGGTCGAATACCAGGTCGGTGACGCAAAGGCCGGCCTCGGTGGCGCGGCCAAGAAGGTGGAAGCAGCCTATTGGACCGAATACACTTACCACGCGCAGATGGAGCCGATGAACGCGGTTGCCCACGTCGCGGAGGACGGCCAGTCGGCCGACATCTGGACCGGCACCCAGTTCGGCGCGCTCGCGTCCCAGATCATCTCCGGCATCCTCAAGACGACGCCGGACAAGATCCGCATCCACAACCAGTTCCTCGGCGGCGGCTACGGCCGGCGCATCTGGCCGGATGCGGCGATCCAGGCCACCATTCTGTCAAACATCATCAAGAAGCCGGTGAAGCTGATCCTCACACGCGAGGAGGACATCGCCGCCGCGCGTCCGCGGCCGATGACCCACCACATGATGCAGGCCGGTCTCGACGGCAAGGGTAACCTGGTCGCCTGGCACCACCGTCTGGTGTCGGAGAACGTCGACGCGGTGGCGGCGCCGCCGCGCTTCCAGGCCACCGGCGGCAAGGACTATATCGGCGCGCGCGGTCTCGATCAGGCGTTCTACGCCATTCCCAACGCGCTCGCGGAATATGTGCGCGAGAACCGCGGCATGCGCGTGCACGCCTGGCGCGGCATCGGCTCGGGCTACAACAAGTTCGCCGCCGAAGCCTTCCTCGACGAGGTGGCGCTGGCGGCCGGCAAAGATCCGCTGGCGCTGCGGCTCGAGTTGACCAAGGACAAGCCGCGCGCCAACGCGGTGCTCAAGGCGGTGGCCGAGATGTCCGACTACAAGAAAAGCGGCCGGGTCGCGGCATGGGAATCGCGTTCTCCGACTATCACGACACGTTGTCGGCGGGCGTAGCCGAGATTTCGCTCGACCAGAAGACCGGCAAGATCAAGGTCCATAACTTCTGGATCGTGGTCGACCCCGGCCTGGTGGTGCAGCCCGACCACGTGGTTGCGCAGACCGAAAGCGCGGTGGTTTACGGTCTGAGCGCGGCGCTGATCGAGCAGTTTACTGTCAAGGACGGCGCCGTCCAGGCCAGCAATTTCGACAGCTATCCGGTCATGCGCATGAGCGATGTGCCGGAGATCCACACCAAGGTCATGGCCACCAACAATCCGCCCAGCGGCATGGGCGAGATCGGCGTGATCACCGTCGCGCCGGCGATCGCCAACGCTGTGTTCCAGCTCACCGGCAAGCGGCTGCGCCACGTGCCGATGACGGCGGAGCGGGTGCAGGCCGCGCTGAAGGCGTAGCGCAACACCTCAAGATGGACCCGCCGCGTTCCAAGTCGGGACGCGGCGGGTTTTCCATTCCCTATGGAACTGCCCGCCGCGGGCGCCTATCTTTGCGAACAAGAAAGGCAGGATATCCCTATGGACGACAAAACCCGCACCGAGCTGGAGGCCGCCGTCTACCGGCGCCTGGTCGAGCATCTGCGCAGCCGCACCGACGTGCAGAACATCGACATGATGAATCTCGCCGGCTTCTGCCGCAATTGCCTGTCGAATTGGATGAAGGACGCAGCCGACGCCAAAGGCCTTGTCATGAGCAAGGACGAGAGTCGCGAGATCGTCTACGGCATGCCTTATGACGATTGGCGCAAGAAGCACCAGAAGGAAGCCTCGCCCGATCAAAAGGCGGCCTTCGAAAAGTCCAGCCCCAAACACTAACTCTTGTGCACAGGTGTGAATGTCGGGGGCTTCGCCTGCAAGCGATCACCTCCGGCATGGAATTCTCCGTATGACAGGGTGGAAACACGCCCTTAAGTCACCTGAGGAGAGTTCGATGTCAGCCACTGCCGCGGCCCAAAAAGAACAACCCGCCACACGCTTCGCCAAGGATCAGCTGAAAGCCGTCATCGAGCGCATCGAACGGCTGGAGGAGGAGAAGAAGGCAACCTCCGACGACATCCGCGACGTCTATGCCGAGGCCAAGGGCAACGGCTTCGACCCCAAGGCGCTGCGCACCATCGTCCGCTTGCGCAAGCAGGATACCGACGAGCGCCGCGAAGAGCAGGCCGTGCTGGAGACCTACATGCACGCGCTCGGCATGTTGCAGTAGACAAACATGTCATGCGCGGGCTTGACCCGCGCATCCATGAGGCTTCGCCGTACGTGAAAGCCTTACGAAAGTTCTTGTCTGTCGGAAAACATCATGGATGGCCGGGTCAAACCCGGCCATGACCAGGCTGCTAACGCAGCGCCGCCGTCGTCTGCATGTTGAATGTCGTGGTGGCCAGGAACACCACCGCGCTGCCGCTGAAGCGGTCGGCGACCATGCCGAGATGCGGATCGGCCGAGAAGGTCATCATCACCGACTGCGGCGGCTTATGCAGCAAATCGCGCTGCCAGCGCGGATCGACCGCGCCCACCCGCGTCGCCGTCATGTAGCCGCGCACGCTTGGCGTCAGCATGGCGGCGCGCAGCCACGGGCTGTCGGAACGCTCGCCGCCACCCATGGCGAGGGTGGACGCTAGCGGCGGGCTCACCACCTCGCCGGTGTTGGACGAGGCCGCGATCACCTGAGCTTCCGCCGGCATGTGGGGCAGGCGCGAACCCATCGGGCGGACGCGCGCCGCGAGCGGGGCGTCTGATTCGGCTGCATAAGCCAGCGCATTGCCGTCCGTGCTGCCGGTACTGACCGGTTCGGCGGAAGCCGTCTGATAAGACGTGCCTGTCGCGATCGGCGCCGGCAATGCCGGTCCCGACTCGACCGCGCCGCGCCAATAGCCGCGGTTATCGAATAGGTTGCTCGCCAGCGAGGCTGTCGCGATTTTCTGCTCGGCTGGCGGCCTCGGCCGCGGCAATACCGCCGCGATTGCGACCGGCTTCGGCCGTGCTGTCCTCTCGACGGCCACTGTCTTGGGCGGGCCCAGGCTGGCGACCGCCATGGGCGTGCGCGTGTGCTTGGAGGCCGGCTGCGCGCTTTGTTCAGCCCGGTTCTTGCCGATGCCGAAAATCCTGGCCAGCAGGCTGCGCTTGGGCTGTTCGGCGGCATGCTCCTGGCTGGCGGTGATCACGCCGGCCTCGCGTGCGGCTTCCAGCGAGGTTCCGGAAGGCACCGCGCCTTGGCGTTCGACGTCGGCGAGCGCCAGCGCATAGCCAGGCAGCGGCTGCCCGTCGGCGGGAATATGCACGGTGCGGCCGTCGGGGAAAATCTTGGCCAGTTCCTGACGCGGAATGCGCGGCCAGTGCCGGATGGTGCCGGTATCCAGATGCACGAAGGGCGAGCCCGAGGTCGGATAGAACCCGACGCCGCCGCGCTGCAGCCGCAGGCCCTCGGCCCTGACCGTCGCGAGCGGCACGCCGGGAATGTAGAAATCGATGGCGTTGCCGTTGATGTGCTGGCTGAACTGCGCGACCCCGTTCGAGCGCGCGCGCAGCATGGAGTTGGTCCCCGGCGAACGGTAGCCGCAGATCACCTCGATCGGCTCACTGGCGCCGACTTCGCGATAGGTATCCCACAAGACATCGAACAAATGGGGATCCATGTGGGTTTCTTGTTCCTTGCGCCAGTCGCGCATGAACCAGTCGAGCTTCTTCAGCGCGGCCTCGTCGTAGCGGCCATCGCGTTTGAAGGTGATGGTGATGTTTTCGCCGGTGTGAACGTGATGGAAGGAGAGGGTGCGGGTGTCGCCTTCGGCGGCGGCGTTTTGCAGGGAATTACTGGCGCCCAGCAACAGCAGCCCGGCCACGCCGAGCCGCGCACTTGCGCGTGCGGCGGACAAAACAAGAGTATGCTCGCGCCTCGCGCCAGCTGACACTGCAATCTTCGGTGAATTACGTCGTCCCAAACCCACTCCCCCCGCAGCGTCCGGCTGCGGCAGCGAAGATCATACAGTCTTATCGGGAAGGGTTAACTTGCGTTTACCGGTCGCCCCCCGACCCTCATTTCCTAACGGCCGAAAATGGCTAAAAATGGCCGGGGCGGGGGCGGCTGTTGGAATTCGGGGCGGAACCCGGGGGCGGCGGCCACCGGCAGTGGACGGATGTGGCCCATAGCGCGCCTTGGCGCGCCGCGCGGCGGCTCGGCGGGCAGGTGGTCAAAGAACTCGGACGCGTTTGGCGCCTCACCACGCTCGATTTGGCGCAGGATGTCCTGGTTTGCCTCCGCGCTGGCCTGTCCGCGCTTGGCATCCAGCGGGGCCGTATCGGCGATCAGACGCTCGTCGCCGTGCAGGATGGTCCGGATGCGCTCATCGAAGCCATAGACGTCCTCGCGCAGCTGCAGTTTGCCGGAATCGTCGAGGAAGGCGGTCTGGTAGGTAAGGTGCACCATCGGCCGGTCGGTGAGCTTGAAGGGGTGCTCCTCGCGGCCGAACAGGTCGCAGAGCTGCCGGGCATTCGGCGTCGGACCGGCCATCGCCAAATGCAGCATGATCTCGCCGAACTTGGTCGGATTTTCCACCCGCATGCAGCCGTGGCTGAACGCGCGCTTGTCGGCGGCGAACAACTGCTTCTGCGGTGTGTCGTGCAAGTAGACCGAGAATTGGTTGGAGAAGTTGAACTTGATGCGACCGAGCGCGTTGCTGGCGCCGGGCGGCTGCGTCACGCTCAGTGTGCCGTCCGGATGGCGCTTCACCTCGAGCCCCATGCGGGCGAAGATGTTCGGGTCGCGGCCGTAGCGCGGCAGCAGCTCGTTCTTGATGATCGACTGCGGCACATGCCATGACGGATTGACCAGGACGGTGTCCATCGACGCGGTGAGCAACGGCGTCGGCGTCTGCCGCTTACCGGCGACGATTTTGGTGCGCCACTGCTCGTGACGGTCGTGCACGACCTTGAGAGAGTAATCCGGGATATTGACCATCACATAGGTCTTGCCGAGATCGCGCGGCAGCCAACGCCAGCGCTCCATATTAGCGAGCACGCGGTCGATCTCTTGGCCCGGCTTGGAAGCGCCGACCGTGGCGGACGCCTTCTGAGCGCGCGGGATGGCGCGGCCTCGCAATTCGGCGAGCTTCGCCTTCAGCGCTTGGAATCCGCTATGCGGCGGATTGAAGCTCTTGAGCGCAGCGCCGGCGTCGGCAGCCTCGGCGATTTTGCTCAGGATTTCGGCCGGCGCCGGCGCGTGATCGCCGTAATCGACTTCCGTCACCACCCGGCCCGGCGCGATGCGGCCGGTCGCGAGATGCCGGGCAAAAGTGAGCGCCGAATAGGAGAGCGTGAGGTCGGCGTCGGCCAATGCCTCGACGCGGGTGGCGGCGCCGAAGGCGGGGACCAGGTAATCGGCCGGGTCGAGCCCGTCGGTGGCGGCGTTTGCTAATTGCGCGATCACCGATTTGGCACGCGCATCGAGCTTCCCGTCGGCGGTCCACAGCGGGGCATAATTGCGCGCGGCGTAGAACGCCGCCATTGCCTCGCGTTCGGGCGCGCGGTCAATACGCTTGTCGAACGGTCCGGACGTGATGACGGCGCGCAGCTTGTCCGCAATCTGTGTGTCGATCGTGGCCGGTTGCGCGGCGCTTACGGCCGGATGCTCCTCGGCCGTGCCGCGGATACCGACGCTGTCGGGGCTGGGGATGACTGCAGCAGGCGCCCCGGTTGGTGGCTGCGGCGCAGGGTCGGTCTGATCGGTCGCGGCGGCGGCGTAGATCGGCGCCGTAACGACGAGCGCCAGCACCGTGCCGGAAAGCAGCCGGGCGAACTCGTATTTACGCATACAAACACCCCACCCCAGACTACATCCGCAATTATGCGGCCGAACGAGCGCGAAGACGAATGAATTTCGACCGTCGTTTACCTTTACCTTCGAACACGGCTAATCCGGCAAACGTCCATGGTTAAAACGCGCCGTTTGCCACTTCAAATCGTAGCGGTTTCCTCTTCCGCCGTCTCGCGCGGAGCTTCATCAAGACCGAGGCTTTCAAGCTTGCGGTAGAGCGTCGATCGTCCGATTTTAAGGCGGCGGGCGACCTCCGACATCTGCTCGCGATAATGCGCGATGGCGAAGCGGATCACCTCTCGTTCGATTTCCTCGAGCGGCCGCACCTCGCCTTGCGCGTCGGTGAGCCGCAGCGAAGGCGTGGATGATGCGGCGGCATGATGGCCGGATAGCTCGGCGGCGTCGCGCACGTCCGGCCAGGTGGCGGCGATTGCCG
>DAIMKK010000011.1:0-17360 GCA_036721745.1 Pseudolabrys sp.
TCCCCGAAAATCACCGCCTCCGGCGTGGCCGCCTTGAGGCCCGCTTCCAGGCGGTCGCGTAAACCCGCCATGCGCGCGGCGTCAGCCAGACTTGCGGCCACCGCGGCCGCGGCGCCGAAGCCCGCGATGGCCGCGACATTCTCGGTTCCGGCGCGCAGCGAGCGCTCCTGGCCGCCGCCCTTGATCAGCGGCTCGGCGATATGGAGTTCGCTGCGGCTAATCAACGCGCCCGCGCCCTGCGGGCCCCCCAGCTTGTGGGCGGACAGACTCATGAGATCGGCGCCGAGTTCGCCGATGCGACAATCGATCCGGCCGGGGCCCTGCACCGCGTCCACATGCAACACGCCGTTGGCGGCATGGACGATGTCGGCAATTTGGCGAATCGGCTGGATGACACCGGTTTCGTTGTTGGCGAGCATCACCGAAACAAGCGGACCCTCGGCCCGAGCAATGGCACTTCTAAGAGCATGAAGATCGACCACGCCGTTGCCGGTGACCGGCAATTCCTCGACCAATTCGGCCGGAAAGCGCCCGCCGCTGCGCACGGAAGGATGCTCGATGGCGGAGACAAACAGGCGGTCGCGCAAGGACTTAACGCCACCGATCTCGATCACAGACGTCAACGCCAGCATGTTGGATTCGGTGGCGCCGCTGGTGAAGGTAACATTCTTAGGCTGTGCACCGGCCAGACCAGCCACCTGCTCGCGCGCCTGCTCGACCAAGCGGCGAGCCGCCCGCCCCTCGGAATGTACCGACGACGCATTGCCAGTCAGCGCGAGGGCGGCGACCATGGCGGCGCGCGCTTCGCTCCGCAGGGGGGCGGTGGCATTCCAGTCGAAATAGGCCCGTTCGCTCATGGATTCTATAGGTATCCGGATACGGTAATGGCCCTGGACCCCCCTAAAAAGCTTGCTTTTTGCCCCGGGGATCGTGTTAGAAGCCGCCATCACGCGGCAACTTATAGCCTGTGTTGCGGTCGTGAACAGCGGAATTCATATATTTAGAATGATTCTAAACTAGCGCCTGGTCCGCAAGTGCCATCAGGCGTCGAGCGCAAAATCCCATGCTGCGAGCAGCTCGCAGCAAGCCCGCTTTGAGGTCGAACGCCATGCCTGAAGTCATCTTCACCGGTCCGGCCGGACGGATCGAGGGCCGCTACCACCCGGCGCGGCAGAAGAACGCGCCGATCGCGATCGTCCTGCACCCGCATCCGCAATTCGGCGGGACGATGAACCACCCGATCATCTACCAGCTCTACTATGCTTTCGTGCACCGCGGCTTTTCGGCACTGCGCTTCAATTTTCGCGGCGTCGGCCGAAGTCAGGGATCGTTCGATCACGGCACCGGCGAATTGTCCGATGCCGCCGCCGCGCTCGACTGGGCGCAGACCATCAACCCGGAAGCCAAGAGCTGTTGGATCGCCGGCTTTTCGTTCGGCGCATGGATCGGCATGCAACTGCTGATGCGCCGGCCGGAGATCGAAGGCTTCATCTCGATCGTGCCGCCCGCCAACCTCTACGACTTCTCGTTCCTGGCGCCCTGCCCGTCCTCCGGCTTGATCATCCATGGCGACAAGGACGCGGTCGTGCCGCCCAAGGACGTCACCACTTTGGTCGACAAGCTCAAAACACAAAAGGGCATCGTGATCGAGCAGAAGGTGATCCCGGGCGCCAACCATTTCTTCGACGGCAAGGTCGAGCCGCTGCTCACCAATATCTGCGCCTATCTCGATAAACGGCTGAAGACCGACCGCAAGCCGAGCGCGGCGTAAGCAGCTTACGAAAACTTCTTCACCGCCAGCACGGCGTTGAGCCCGCCGAAGGCGAAGGAGTTCGACAACGCGGCGTTGATCGGCATCGCGCGCGCCTCGTTCGGAACGTAGTCGAGATCGCAGGCAGGATCCGGACCGAGATAGCCGATGGTCGGCGGCGCGATTGCGTCCCGCAGCGCCAGCAAAGTCGCCACCAGTTCAAGCGCGCCGGCAGCACCAAGCGCATGGCCGATCATGGATTTGGTCGACGACACCGCCAGCTCGCGGGCGTGCGCGCCGAATACCTGATGCAGCGCCTGGGTTTCGGTCATGTCATTGGCGGCCGTGCCGGTGCCATGGGCGTTGACGTATTGGATATCCTGCGCGGTCAGCTTGGCGTCGGCGAGCGCGCCATCCATCGCGCGCGTCATACCACCCAAATCGGGCGCGGTGAGATCGGCGGCATCCGCGCTCATGCCGAAACCAACGATTTCGCCGAGTATTTGCGCGCCACGCGCGCGAGCCCGCTCGAGCGGCTCCAGCACGAGCATCGCCGCGCCCTCGCCGAGGATTAAACCTTTGCGATTGATCGAAAATGGACGACAGGCATCCGGCGCCATCACCCGCATCGCTTCCCAGCCGCGCAGCGTTCCGAACGTAATGCAGGCTTCGGTACCGCCGGTGACGGCGCAATCCACCGCGCCCGAGCGCACCATCTGCAACGCCACGCCGATCGCATGAGTCGCCGAGGCGCAGGCACTCGCGATCACGAAGGCCGGTCCGCGCAATCCGCAATGCATCGATATCTGACTGGCCGGCGCATTGACCATCAGTTTGGGAATGCTCAGCGGGAACACCCGCGTCCTCTTCTCCAGATAAACACGGCGGAAGCTCTCATCGAGGGTATTCTGGCCGCCGGCGCCGGTGCCAATAATGGTCGCGGTCCGCAGCGAAAGAGGCATATCGAAGATGATGCCGGATTGCGCAATCGCCTCGCGCGCGGCCACCACCGCGAGCTGCGAGACGCGGTCGAGCGTTGAGAGCTCACGCTCCTCGAAATGCTTGAGCGGGTCGAAGTCCTTGACCTCGCCGGCGACTTTCTGGGTCAACTCTTCCGGTGTCACCGCCAGCGTGATCGGCCCGAGCCCGGAGACGCCCTGCTTGAGTTTTTCCCAATAGTCAGCGGCTGTGTGCCCAAGCGGCGTGACGGCGCCGAGGCCGGTGACAACGACGCGGTTCAAGTCATTCACGACTTCTTGTCGACCAGTTTCTGAATCAACTTGACGACGTCCCCGACGGTATCGAATTCGGTGCGCGGATTATTGGTATTAGCGTTGTAGGGAATTTCGATATCGAATTTTTCTTCGAGATCAAAAATCATCTCGACAGCGTCGAGCGACTCGAGGCCCAAATCCTCGAGCCGGTCGGATAGCTCGACATTCGGCTTTTCCACCCGCTTCTTCTTGGCAATAATTGCGATCACGTCGCTCGCCACATCACTCATAGCGCCAGAACCCCCATCACTTCTTGTTCGTTCGTTCCATCGCGTCGAGACGCGTTGCTAGGCCTTCCACCTTTTCATGTAGCCGTTTCTGCCGGCTCGCGTACACGAATTGCTCCAACGAGCGCTGATGCGGCTGGGCCGGATAACCCGACACGAAGGCGCCGGCCGGCACATTGCCCGCGACGCCGGAACCGGCCGCCACCACCGCTTGATCGCCGATCCGCAAATGATCGCCGATCCCGGCCCTGCCGCCGATCCGGACACGGTCGCCGACCGTCACGCTGCCGGAAATCCCCACCATGCCACACACTATACAGCTTTCGCCGATAGTCACATTGTGACCGATATGGACGTGGTTGTCGATTTTGGTGCCGCGCCCGATACGTGTGGATTCGAGGGTGGCGCGGTCGACGGTGGTACAAGCGCCGATCTCCACATCGTCGCCGATCGCGACATTGCCGAGCGAGTGGACCCGCGTCAGCTTCACCTCCGGCGTGAAGGCCACCGCCGACATCAAATCGGGCGCGAAGCTGAAGCCGTCGGAACCGATAACGGCATTGGCATGCACTATTACTCGGTCGCCAATTACGCTGCGGTCGCCGACGCGGACACCGGCGTGAAATACGCCGTGCACGCCAATCGTGACGTCGGAACCGATCGTTACCTGCGGCATGATCACCGTTCCGGCGCCAATGCGGCTGTGTGCACCCACCACCACATAGGCGCCGATGCTAACCCCCGCGCCCAATTCGGCATCGGACGCGACGACGGCGGTCGGATGAATGCCCTTTTCCATCGCCGGACCATGATCAAACATGGCCGTCAGCTTGGCGAACGCCAGCCGCGGCGCGCCAGTGGTGATAACGGCTCGGAAGGAACCGGTCGGAACCGGATGTTCGGCCGAAACGACCACCGCCTGTGCTTTGCTGCACGCAAGCGCCGCGACCGCATCCGCATTGATGGCGAGCGCGAGGTCGGACGGCCGTTCAGCTCGCGCTGGATGCACGAGGCGGTCAATCTCGATTGCGCCGTCGCCGTCGAGCTGGCCCGCGAGCGCCTCTGCGATATCTTTAGTTCGCATGAATTTTAAGTGTGATTCTCGGTAGTTAGCTCGGTGCGGGGTCACGGCAAAACGGTTATAACAGGGCGGCGAACCTGCGCTAGATCGGGCATCCGGTCAACTGCGGGGGTGGCTTACGATTCCACCCCGCAGCGGCTGCTTTACGCCGGTCGTGGCCGGAAACGTGATTGGCAGACCGTTAAGCGTGCGTACCGCCAGATAGGCAAACGCCTGCGCTTCGATCGATTGTGACGACCAGCCGACCGCGTCGGCGGTTTCCACCGTCGCCGGCTTCAGCCGCTCCGCCAGCATCCGCATCAGCGTCGGATTGCGCGCACCCCCGCCCGCCACAATCCATGCACGCGGCGGTGCCGGCAGATGCGGTACGATGCGCGCCACCGATGCCGTCGTCAGCGCCGATAGGGTGGCCGCGCCGTCGGCAATGGAGAAATCCGGCAGCCCGATATTGGTAAAAGCGAAAGCATTGCGGTCGAGCGATTTCGGAAACGGCCGGTTGAATAATCCATCCTCCAGCACACGCGTTACAAAGGCCTCGTCCACGCGGCCCTTCGCCGCCTGATCGCCATCGCGGTCGAGCGGCGCGCCGGTGCGCGCACGCATGAAATCGTCGATCAAAGCATTTCCCGGCCCGGTATCGCAGGCGATTGGATCGCCGCCGTCGACATAAGTGATGTTGGCAACGCCACCCACATTGAGCACCGCAATCGGATGTGGGCGCTTGAGATCGCGCGCCAGCGCCTGATGGAACGCCGGCACCAGCGGCGCGCCCTGTCCGCCGGCGGCGACATCGGCGGCACGAAAATCATGGGCCACCGGCAATCCAAGCCGGTGCGCCAGCGCCGCGCCGTCGCCAATCTGCACGGTCAGCCGCGCTGCCGGACGATGCAGCACGGTCTGGCCGTGAAACCCCACAACGGCGACGCCGGATTTGTCGATATTTTCGGTTGCGAGAAAAGCTTCCACCGTCTCGGCATGGACGCGGGTCACGAAGGCATCGGCTTGCGCCAGCACGCCCGGCCGCGCCGTGCGCTCGGTCAGGCGCGCGCCTTGCTCCAGCGCTTGGCGCAGCAAGGCCTGCTCGTCGTCTGAATAGGGCCGGTAACCCGTCGGCCCGAACTGGGCGATGCGCTCGCCGTCGGTCTCGATCAGCGCCACATCGACGCCGTCGAGCGAGGTGCCGCTCATCAGCCCAATTGCCTTTACCACGCCCAAACCCCAGCCCCTTTTCCTTTACGCCGGACCTGTTACACCAGCCGCGCAAACGATGCGACCCGCGATCCGAGACCCAGCAATGAGCGCCTATAAGTCCGACTTTCTTAATATTTTGGCCGAGCGCGGCTTCATCCACCAGGTGTCGGAGCCGGACGCGCTGGATGCGTGCGCCAAGGCGGGTGCCATCACCGGCTATATCGGCTTCGATTGCACGGCCGCCTCGCTGCATGTCGGCTCGCTGCTCCCCATCATGATGCTCTATTGGATGCAGCAGACCGGGCATAAGCCGATCGCGCTGATGGGCGGCGGCACCACAAGGGTGGGCGATCCGTCCGGCAAGGACGAGAGCCGGCGCATCCTCACCGACGAGATGATCGAGCAGAACCTCAAGGGCATCCGCGCGATCTTTTCCAAATTCCTGAAATTCGAAGGCCAAGGCGCTGGCAATGGCGGCAATGCCGTCATGGCCAACAATGCCGACTGGCTCAACAAGCTCAACTACATCGACTTCCTGCGCGACGTGGGCAAGCATTTCTCGGTCAACCGCATGCTCTCCTTCGACTCGGTGAAGCTGCGGCTCGACCGTCAGCAGGAACTCTCGTTCCTGGAATTCAACTACATGGTGTTGCAGGCCTACGACTTCGTCGAGTTGCACAAGCGCACCGGCTGCATTTTGCAGATGGGCGGCTCCGACCAGTGGGGCAACATCGTCAACGGCATCGACCTCGGCCGCCGCATGGTGAACGCGCAATTGTTCGCCCTCACCTCGCCGCTGATCACGACCTCGTCCGGCGCCAAGATGGGCAAGACCGCCGCCGGCGCAGTCTGGCTCAATGCCGACCTGGTGAGCCCGTATGACTACTGGCAATACTGGCGCAACACCGAGGACGGCGACGTCGTACGCTTCCTCAAGCTGTTTACGATCCTGCCGCTCGACGAGATCGCCAAGCTCGCGGCCCTCAAGGGCCTGGACATCAATGAGGCCAAGAAGGTGCTCGCGACCGAGGCGACCGCTTTGGTGCACGGCTATCATGCAGCACAAAATGTGGCTGATGCCGCGCGCAAGACTTTCGAGGAAGGCGCCTTCTCCGAGGCGCTGCCTACCATCACGATGCGAGACGATATTCAAAAGGGTTTCTTTGGGCCTGACGGACTGCCTGTACTTATCGCTGCTCAATTTGTTGGATTCGTGAGGTCCAACAGTGAAGCGCGCCGTCTAATCGAGGGAGGCGGCTTGAAGGTCAATGATGTCACGGTCACAAGAATACTCATGATGCTCAAGCCTTCAGATCTCACGCCGGATGGTGTGATCAAGTTGTCATTCGGCAAGAAGCGGCACGTGTTGCTGAAGCCAGTCTAGCGCGACGGTGGAATAAAATTGCGATCCATATTGTCCGGCGACGGGATGAATTTGCGCAGCAGCCCGGGTGCGATCGCCGTCACCGGATTGACCGAGATGCGCGGCGCGCCCGGTGGGCCGACCGCCTCGTAGGTGATGCCGAGCAAGCCCTCGTTGCTGCCCGCCCCCAGGAACAGCCCGACGATCGGAATCTGCCCGAACATGTTGTTGAGACCGTAGAATGGTACGAATGTTCCGCGCAGGTGCATGTCGTCCTTGACGTAGTCGATCTGGCCTTCGACGGTCGCACCCACGACAGGTCCGCGGACGACGCCATCACTCACCGCCATGCGCCCGGGCACCCGCGTGAATCCGCAATGCGCCTCGCTGAATTGGACGCCGTTGTTGCCCTGGCCGGGCGCACCGGAAACCACGCGATCGAGCCCGGGTTCGCCGCGCACGACGAAATTGCGGATATAGAGGGTGCCGACTTGCGGCGTCCGTTCCGGTGATGGCGGATCCATTGCCACCCACATTTGCCCGCCGAACATGCGCGGATACATGTCTGTGAACCGGAACAACGCGCCGGCGTCGTCGGTCTCGAAATAGACGACCTGGTGATTGTCGCGGCTGCGCACACGCAGGTCGCCGTTGAGCGGCGTGTCGCGGCCGATCTTGGAACTCATCGTGAAATTGCGGATGCGGCCGCCCCGGCGCGAAAGCTTGAGATCGAGCCCGCGCAGCGTTTCGCCGTTGTGGCCAACGACGATGCCGAGCTTGATATCGAGATCGAGATCAGTCTGCTTTTGGCCGGCCTTGTCCGGCGCCGCGCCGGCTACCGAGGTTTTTACGAAATGGGTTCCGTCGAAAACGTCGCCGCGCATCGTAACGCGCAGCACGCCGTCGCTGCCGCGGTCGGCCTTGAGTGAGGTCTTGTCGCCATCCGCCAGGCTGAACACCGTGAAATTCGCCGACACGATGTCGCTCGCGGCGTCGAGTTCGACCGAGCCTTTCACGTTCGTGCCCGAACCCGAGATCGTGAGATCGTCGAAGCGCAGGGTTTGGGCGGTCTTGACCAGCGTGTAGGTGGCATG
This sequence comes from Pseudolabrys sp., assembly GCA_036721745.1. Classification (GTDB taxonomy): domain Bacteria; phylum Pseudomonadota; class Alphaproteobacteria; order Rhizobiales; family Xanthobacteraceae; genus Pseudolabrys. The sequence goes on from DAIMKK010000011.1 coordinate 7,981, forward strand.
CGCCGGCTTGCCGGCCGCCTTTACCCACCCCGGCAGCAGATCGTCGATCTTCACCTGCGTGAGATCGGCGTCCACGGTCATCGGCGGATCGTTGCTGTCGTTGCTGGTTCGGGTGACGACCTTGACCGGAATCGTCCCGGTGACGGTGCCGCCGAGATTGATGCCGAGCCGGCGGCGCGCCGTTTCGTCAATCATCGCCTGCATTCGCAATTCGGCATCCGCGGCGTCTTTTCTCTTGTTCAAATCAATCGTGGCCGGCGTGCCATTGATTTTAACGTCGCCGGTGATCTGGTAACCGTCGGAGGACGCGGTCACCCTCAGCTCCGAGGCTTCGACCCGCTGCCCCATCAGCATCTTGTCGGCGGCGAAATTAGTCAGATTTGCAGTGACGGTGTAAGTCGCGGAATTTTTCGGAACGTCGCGCCCGACCAGCAGATTGACGGTGACCTGGGCGGCAACCGAGCCACGACTCGCCGCCGGATCGAGCACAATTCCGACATTGTCGCGCAGCCCCTCGCTGGCCAGCAGCGCCGCCACCGCAGGCATCGATCCATCAATGCGAAAGTTCACCCGCGCCGGCTGCGGTTTGAGGTGGGTATTCGGTATTTCAAATACGCCGTTCGCAATATTGAGCTTGCGCCCCGGCGTCACCTCCACGGTGCCGCGGCCGACGCTGAGATTGGCAAAGCCGCCCGTGATGTGCGCCGTGAGATCGGCGTCGCGGATTGCCGGCAAGGTGGCGAGTGGTCGCAGCGTCGTACCGCTGGTTTCGATTTCGACCGACAACCCCTCGTCAAGCATTGGCGGGCCATCGGCCTTGAAGCTTTTCAGCGGCGCGTTACCGGCAACCACAACGCGTTCGACGGTGCCGCCGGAAATGTGCTCCACGACCCACTCGCGCACCTGGACGGCGGTGAACACCGGCCAAATGCGCATCATCACATCCATCGGCATGCGCGTGCCGGCGACGCCGAATGCTAGATGAGGCTCGGCACCGGAATAATCCAGGCTGCCGGTGACCGCGACGGCAATATTATACGAAGGCCGCGTGTCGATGCGGCTGAAGTCGCCCTGTTCGAGATCGATGCGACGGCGAACCGTGTCGATACGCGCGCGCACCACCACCCGGTTGAGGGCAAAGCCCTCCTCAGGTTTTCCCGCCGAAACCAAGATCACCGGGTCGATCACCGGATCGCCGCGCACAATATTGAACAGCCAAACGCCGTCCTGGTCGGGGGGCGCCTCAAACGCGGCACGCAGCGTGAATTGATCGCCACCCGCCTGGATCTGAAACGGAATGACCAATGACCGCGTCCGCCCGTCCCAATTGAATCGGATGTCGGCGCGGTCGATTTTCACATTGGTATTTTCGCCGACGCGATCGATAACGGTGCCCTGATCCACGATTACCTGACCCTGCAACTGTTGCAGCGTCCCATCGGATGAGATTTCCGCACGCACACTGCCCGACAGCGGTAAGTCGACGTCGAAGTCGCCTTCGTTGAGGCGCATGGCAAGAAGAATATCCTTGGACGAAACGTGCCGCGCTTCGATACCGACCGCGCGCACGCCATCGCCGAGCGGCCGCACCGCGGCAGTCAACACCCACGGGCGGCCCGGATCGTCCGACGCCAAACGAAAGATCACGCCACCCTGGTGCGGCCGCGTTAGGCTCACATTGATCCGGTTGAACATCCAACGCTTGCCGTTGCGCTGGTCGTCGACAATCAAATTGCCATTTTTGAGACCAAGTTCGCGCAAATCATGGCCGTCGAGACCGGTCGCACCCAGGCCATCGATCCAGCTGAGGATGCCGGCGATATCCTGCGCGCCGGCCCGCAGCGGTGCCTGTGGGAGGGAATCCGCTTTCTGATTGGACTGTACCGCGGGCAACGTCGAAGATGCGGTGGCGATCGGGCGCTTATTGGCGCCGGCGAACACTGTGACACGGCCATCGGACTCGATCCGCACCGAAAATTCGGCACCTACCAGATTGAGGCTTGACGCGCGCACATTGCCGGTCAGCAGGCCGGCGCCGGAAATGCCCACTTCGGCTTTCGGCGCGCTCGCGACCACGATGCCGTCGGCGTCGCGCACGACGATGTCGCGCAAGCGTAAGGATGTGCGGCCGTTCTCGTCGCGCTCGATCTGAGTGCCGCCGACCGACACGGTCTGTTTGCCGCCGAAATTCTTCTCGATCGCCGCTTTCAACCACGGAGTCGCGACGTCGAGCTCGATCGGCCCGCTCGTGAGACGCCACCAAAGGCCGGCAACACCGACCGCAACGACTGCGAAAGTAAGGGTTGCGACCCAGAAGATCCGCTGCGCCAATCGCCAGTGCAAAAGCCTGATCGCGCCGCGGCGCAAGGCGTTCCACTGCCGGCTGGCATAACCGAACGCCGCATGGTGACGACGATGGCGCGGTCGATGGCCCGCAGCCACGGTACGATGGGCTGGACGCCTATGATCGTGGTCGCTCGGTGTCATGCGCTATGGGGCGCCCCTCGTCCGGCACATTGCGCGTATGTTGCCGCGGCCGGGAATTCGTCCAGCGCGGCCCATGGCACGTGGAACCGCTTGCGCCCACCCGACGCAAATGGCAATTGCAACTTTGACCGGTCGAAAACGACGAAAGGAAGGCATATGAGACACGAACTTGTCGCGGGTTCGAAGGCCCCGGCGTTCAGCTTGCAACGCGACGGCGGGACGACGGTATCGTTGAAGGATTTCAAGGGCCGCAACCTCGTCCTCTATTTCTATCCCAAGGCCGACACCCCGGGCTGTACCAAGGAAGCCATCGCATTTTCGGCCCTGCGCGCCGCCTTCGCCAAAGCCGGTGCCGAGATTCTCGGTGTCTCCGCCGATCCGGTAAAGGCGCAGGATAAATTCAAATCCAAACACAAGCTGAAAATCGCGCTCGCCTCCGACGAGGCCAAACAGATGCTCGAAGCTTATGGCGCGTGGGGTGAGAAATCGATGTACGGGCGCAAATACATGGGCGTCATCCGCAAGACTTTTCTGATCGACGGCGATGGCCGCATCGTCCGCATTTGGCCCAAGGTGAGTGTACCAGGGCACGCCGAAGAGGTATTGGAAGCCGCAAAAAGTCTGTAAATTCCTCAGTTCGCGGCGCAATTGTACATGCGAATTGCGCGGGTTTCCGCTTTTTTAACCATAAGCGATTGATATCGACGGGCTGGTCAACCGGCTCCGGCCGCAGCCGAACCGGCGCGGAGAGTTGATGTCGCCCTCGTCCCAATCGCACTACCCGACCGCCGCTCACGCCGGCCGCGCCACACAAGCCCGCGCGCAATCGGCTGCCGCCGTTTCCCGCCATCTGCACCGATCCCACGGCGGCTACACCCTGGTACACGGCGGACGCCAGGTCCGCATCGGCCCGGTCGCGTTCTGGATCGTGGTCGGCACGTTGGTCGTCATGGCGGTATGGTCGATCGCCACCGGAACTTATTTTGCATTTCGCGAGGATGTGCTTACTCGCCTGATCGGACGGCAAGCCGAGATGCAATTCGCCTATGAGGACCGCATCGCCGAATTGCGCGCGCAGGTCGATCGCATCACCAGCCGACAATTGCTCGACCAGGAACAATTCGAGCAGAAGCTCAGCGCGCTGCTGCAACGGCAGACCACATTGGAGCAGCGCACATCGACGCTCGGCGGCGACTTGAACACCACCGGCTCTATCCGGCCGGCGCGCAATGCGCTGCCGGCCGAAAAGCCGATCAAAGCCTCCCCCATCAGCGACACGGTGATTTTCACGGCGCCGCCCGACCGCGAGGCACGGCTTGAATCGCGCGAATTGCCGGCCACCATGACGCTTATCGCCAACCGCAGCGGTGCCGGCGGGCTCGACGGCATGCTCGGGCGAATTTCCGGCGCGCTCGACAAGGTCGACCGGCGACAGACCGCGGCCCTGACGGATATGGAAGAACGCATCGACACCCAGGCGCGTCGCATGCGCAGCGTGCTCAGCGATCTCGGCGTCGATCCCGCCAAGGCACCGGCGGGCGCCGGCGGACCCTTCGTGCCGCTAAAGCCGCCGCGCTCGGGCGCCAGCGCCTTCGACCGCCAGCTCTACCGGATCAATGTCGCGCGCGCCGAGATCAACCAATATTCCCAAAGGTTGGTCGCCGTGCCGGTGCGCAAGCCGGTGACCGGCGAGGTCGACATGAGTTCGCCGTTCGGCATGCGTCTGGACCCGTTCCTGGGCCGGCCCGCCGTTCACACTGGCATCGACCTGCGCGGCGAAACCGGAGAACCGGTGCACGCCACCGCCACCGGAAGAGTGAGCATCGCCGGCCGCGAAGGCGGCTATGGCAACATGGTTGAGATCAATCACGGCAACGGCCTGGCCACCCGCTACGGCCATCTCTCCCAAATCGACGTGAAAGTGGGCCAGACCGTACGCATCGGCGAGATCATCGGCCGGATCGGTTCGACCGGGCGTTCGACCGGCCCGCATCTGCACTACGAGACCCGCATCAACGGCGAGGCGGTCGATCCGCAGAAATTCCTGCGCGCCGGCGTACGGCTCGGCAGTGCACTTTCGGGCTAACCCTACTCCACGTCCTCCACCTGCTCCGGCCCGCCGCCGAAGGCCTTCTGCGCCAGCGCCGCCTGCATGAAGGCGTCGAGGTCGCCATCGAGCACGCCGCCGGTGTCGGAAGTGGAGACGCCAGTGCGCAGGTCCTTCACCATCTGATAGGGCTGCAAAACGTACGAGCGGATTTGGTGGCCCCAGCCGATATCGGTCTTGGCCGCCTGATCCGCCTCGGCCTTCGCTTCGCGCCTCTTCATCTCAGCTTCGAACAGCTTGGCGCGCAGCATGTCCCACGCCATGGCGCGGTTGCGGTGCTGCGAGCGGTCCTGCTGGCACTTCACCACGATGTTGGTCGGGATATGGGTGAGGCGCACCGCCGACTCGGTCTTGTTGACGTGCTGGCCGCCGGCGCCGCTCGATCGCATGACGTCGGTCCTTACATCGTTCTCATTGATGTCGATCTTGATGCGGTCGTCGACCAACGGAAAGACCACGACGCTGGCGAACGATGTGTGCCGCCGCGCATTGGCGTCGAATGGTGAGATGCGCACCAGCCGGTGCACGCCGTTTTCGCTTTTGAGCCAGCCATAGGCGTTGTGGCCCTTGATCTGCACGGTCGCCGACTTGATCCCGGCGCCCTCGCCTTCGCTCTCCTCGAGCCAGTCGATCTTGTAGCCGTGTGACTCAGCCCAGCGCACATACATGCGCATCAGCATGCCGGCCCAATCCTGGCTCTCGGTGCCGCCGGCGCCGGCGTGCACTTCGAGATAGCAGTCGTTGGCGTCGGCCTCGCCCGAAAGCAGCGCTTCCAGTTCACGCCGTGCCACTTCCGTCTTCAGGCGTTTGAGCGCGGCTTCTGATTCAAGAACGGTCTTGTCGTCTTTTTCGGCCTCGCCGAGCTCGATCATGGTGAGCTGGTCGGCGAGTTCCTGCTCGATGCGCCCGATGGCGTTGAGGCGGTCCTCCAGCGCGTCGCGCTCGCGCATTACCCGTTGGCCGCGCGCCGGATCGCTCCAGAGCGTGGGGTCCTCGGCCTCTTTGTTCAGCTCGGCGAGGCGGCGCTGCGCGGTTTCGACGTCAAAGATGCCTCCTCAGCAGCCGCACCGACTGCTTGATCTCTTCAATGAGGCTCTGGGTTTCAGCGCGCATATTCAAATCCAATGCCGCCAAGGCGGCGTTGTTCTGAGTCGGTGTGAGCGGGATTTAACGTCGCGAGCGCTTCGGCGCAACTCTCGACGCCGACGTCGGAAGCTCAGTACAGCCCGCCGGTGCCCGAGCGCACCGCGCGGTCGGCGTCGGGGCTGACCCGGAAGAAGCCGGGCGGACCACGTCCTGGCGCTTGTTCTTGTTGCTGCTGATCGTTGCCATAGCCGACCACCGAATAGCTGTCGGGCGGTGCGGTGCCTGGCTTGAAGGCCTCCAGGATCACCTTTTCGGTGCCCGGCCCGGCGCGCTGACCAGTCTTCAAGTCGACCCGGATGAGCTTGATCCCAGGCGGCACACGGAACGGCACCGCCGGCTTGTCGGCGAGCGCGACTTTCATGAAATCCTTCACGATCGGGGCCGCCAGATGGCCGCCGGTCGCCCCGCGCGCGAGATGGCGCGGCTTGTCGTAGCCCATGTACACGCCGACTACCATGTCCGGCGTGAAGCCGATGAACCAGGCGTCCTTTTCGTCATTTGTGGTGCCGGTCTTGCCGGCGACAGGCTTGCCGAACTCCTTTTGGAAGCCCGCGCCCGCAGCCGTGCCGCGCAGAACGACGCCTTCCATCATCGAGGTGATCTGATAGGCGGTCATCGGGTCGAGCACTTGTTCGCGCCGGTCGATCAGCGACGGCTCTGGCTGGTTCGTCCATCTCTTGGCGTCGCAGCCGATACATTCGCGTTCGTCGTGGCGATAGACGGTGTGCCCGTAACGGTCCTGGATGCGGTCGATCAGCGTCGGCTTCACGCGGCGTCCGCCATTGTCGAACATCGCATAGGCCGTGGCCATACGCAGGAGCGTGGTCTCCCCGGCGCCGAGCGCAAACGACAGATAAGGCGGCAGTCCGTCATAAACGCCCATCCGCTTGGCATATTCGGCGATCAGCGGCATACCGACGTCTTGCGCCAGCCGCACCGTCATCACGTTGCGCGAATGCTCGATGCCGAAGCGCAAAGTCGACGGGCCGTAGAAGTTGTTTTCGTAGTTTTCCGGCTTCCAGACGCCGAGCCCCGGCCCCTGGTCGATCTCGATCGGCGCGTCGAGCACCAGAGTCGACGGCGTGTAGCCATTGTCGAGCGCGGCGGCGTAGACGATCGGCTTGAACGAAGAGCCAGGCTGGCGCAACGCCTGCGTGGCGCGGTTAAACTGGCTTTGGTCGTAGGAAAAGCCGCCGACCATGGCGAGCACGCGCCCAGTCCAGGGATCCTCGACCACCATGGCGCCCGAGACTTCCGGTATCTGATGCAGCCGGTACTGCCCAGCGAGCTTGGCCGGTTCGACATAGACCACGTCGCCGGGATTGAGCACCTGGCTGACTTTGGTCACTGCCTTGCCGCCGGTCTTCGCCCACTTCATGCCATCCAGCGGCACGATGCCGACATCGCGTTCTTTGCTGATATAGCCGCCCGGCTCGCGACCCGGCTGCATGCCGATGCGGGCCGACTGGTCGCTCGTCTCCAGCACCACCGAAAGCCGCCAGGGTGCCACGTCGGCCAGCGCCTTGACGTCGGCGAGCTTGACGCCCCAGTCGCCGGAGACGTCGATCTTGGCGACCGGCCCGCGCCAGCCTTGCGTCTCGTCGAACTTCACCAGGCCCTCGGTCAGCGTTTGGCGCGCCAGCACTTGCAGCTTGGTGTCGAGCGTCGTGCGCACCGACAGACCGCCATCGTATAGCTTCTTCTCGCCGTAGCGTTCGTAGAGCTCGCGCCGCACTTCCTCGGCGAAATATTCCGCAGCGAAGGTGTGGGTGCTGGTCGGCTTCTGCGTCACCCCGAGCGCCGTGCGTTTGGCTTTCTCGGCGTCGGCGGCCTTGATGAAACCGTCCAGCGACATCTGGTCGATCACCCAGTTGCGCCGCTCAAGCGCGCGCTCGCGCTGGCGGAACGGGTGATAATTGTTCGGCGCTTTCGGCAGCGCCGCGAGATAGGCGGCTTCCGGTACGGTAATCTCGTTGACGCCTTTGTCGAAATAAGTGAGCGAGGCGGAGGCTATGCCGTAGGCGCCGAGCCCGAGATAGATCTCGTTCAAGTAAAGCTCGAGGATCTTGTCCTTGCTGTAAGTGCGCTCGATCTTGAGCGCCAGCAGCGCCTCCTTGATCTTGCGCGTGAATGAAACCTCGTTCGATAACAAGAAGTTCTTGGCGACTTGTTGCGTGATGGTTGAGGCGCCTTGCGGGTGGCGGCCGGAGCCGAAATTCTGCGCATAGTTCAGCGCCGCGCGCGCGATGCTGAAGAAATCGAGCCCGCCATGCTCGTAGAAGTTCTTATCCTCGGCCGCGAGGAAGGCGTTGATCACCAGCTTCGGCACAGCCTGGATCGGGATGTATAGCCGACGTTCGCGCGCATACTCGGCGACCAACGAGCCATCGGCCGCATGAACGCGCGTCATCACCGGCGGCTCGTAATCCTGCAATTGGGAATAGTCGGGCAGGTCCTTGGAGTAATGCCAGAGCAGCCCGGCGGTCGCAGCCACACCCACCACGAACAGGATGGTGCCCGCCGCGAACAGGAAGCCGAAGAAGCGTAACAAGAGCTTCATAAATTAACCGTCCCGCCTCGATCCGAGCAGTGCACCCAACCTATATCCCAAAACCCGGCAAGGCTCTGTGGTTGCCCGGTTTTATGTTGAAACTGAGGCCGGGCGCCCATCTCAATTGGCTCCCCCACCAGCGCCGGCCATGCGTGGCGCGAAAAACGTATCCACGGCATGGACCAGCGAGTCCGCGGTGTGCGCACGCCAGTCGTCCGACATCAGATGCACCAGATCGCCTTTGGTTGACATATAGCCGAGTTCCACCAACACCGAGGGCACGTCGGGCGCCTTGAGCACAATGAAGCCCGCCGATTTCAACGGCCGCAAATGCAGCCGCGTGGTGGCCTTGAACTCGCCGACCAGATCGCGCGCGAATTGCAGCGAGAACGCCTTGGTTTCACGCTGGGCGAGATCGATCAGGATATTGGCGACATCGTTGGGCTCGGAGCTCAGATCGACGCCGGCGATCACGTCGGATTTATTTTCGACTTCGGCGAGCCGCGCCGCTTCCGCATCGGAGGCATGCGCCGACAGCGTGTAGACCGAAGCGCCCTCCGCCTGGCCTTCGCTGCGCGGGATCGAGTCGGCATGGATCGAAATGAACAACGACGCCTTTTGGGCGCGCGCGAACCGTACCCGCTCGTCGAGCGGAATGAAGGTATCGTCGCTGCGTGTCATCGCCACACGATACTTGCCGGTCTTCTGCAACCTGTCCCGCAGCATCTGGCCAAAGGCGAGCACGATGTCCTTCTCGTTCTGCCCGTTGCCCGACTTGGTGCCGCTATCGATACCGCCATGGCCGGGATCGACCACGATCAGCGGCCGCGCATCGCCGGCCGCTTCCGGCTGCGCATTGATGGTGGTCTTGCTGGCGGGGCGCGGATTACGGTCCTGCATGGTGATGTTGCGCAGGAAGCTGTCGCGGTCGGTGGCGGTGAGGTCGAGCACCAGACGTGCCGGCTGGCCCGCGGCGGCGGCAAGCGCGAAGGCCTTGTCCACCCGCACCGGTCCCTTGGTGTCGAGCACAATGCGCGAGCCGCCCTGCATGATCAGGCCGTAACGGAACGCCTTCACCAGCCCGCGGCC
>DAIMKK010000012.1:0-16868 GCA_036721745.1 Pseudolabrys sp.
CTAGAGATTCGCGGTAATTCCCATTCCGATTGCCGCGGCGGCCATGACGGCGGTGGCAAGCCACCCTATGGCGCGCAGCGCGCCTGTGACCTTGAATCTGCCCATGATTTTCTTGTTGGCCGTGATGAACATCATCATAGCCATAACTGGCACAGCCACCACGCCATTGATCACTGCCGACCAAAACAGCGCCTTGATGGGGTCGAGTGGCGAGAACACCATCAAAATACCCATCAGCGTTGCGACGACGATAGTGGCGTAGAAGGCTTTTGCTTCCATCGGTTTGCGCGCAAGGCCGGACGGCCACTTGCGGGCCTCTCCCAGCGCATAGGCTGCCGATCCAGCGAGCACCGGAACGGCCAGAAGTCCGGTACCGACGATTCCGAGCGTGAAGATCGCAAACGCAAAGGAGCCCGCTATCGGCTTAAGGGCCTCGGCCGCCTGGCTGGATGTTTGGATATCGGTCATCCCGTGCGCGTGCAGCGTGGCGGCGGTGGTCATCATGATGGCAAGCGCTACCAGATTCGAGAATGCCATGCCGACATAGGTGTCGATCTCGATACGGTGGATCGCGTCTGGCCCTTGTTTTGGCACGTCGACCAAGGGCTTGCGTTCCGGCACCGCCTTAATGTCTTCAACCTCTTCCGATGCTTGCCAAAAAAATAAATACGGGCTGATGGTCGTGCCAAAGATGGCCACTACCATCGTCCAAAATTCAACCTTGAATGACAATGTCGGAACGAAAAAGCCATAGGTGGCCTCACCCCCAAGGCACCTTCACGACCATGACGGTCCCGAAATAGGCGAACAGGACGACCGTCAGCCACTTCAAAACCGACACGTAACGGGAGTACTGCATGAACACCTGCAGGACCGCGCAGGCGACGCCGAAGAAGACGACATAAAGAATTTTCGAGCCGCCGGCTAAAAACCCCGTTGCTTCGCCCATCGCGTTAAGGTCCGCACCAATGTTGATCGTATTGGCGACGATCAGCAGCAGCACAATGCATTGTAATATCCAATTCGGATAATGCTGCCGAAGATTGGCCGCGATACCTTTGCCGGTCGTGCGTCCAATTCGCGCGCTTATCTCCTGAATCGCGACCATCAGAGGATAGGTAAACAGAAGCGTCCACGTGATGGCGAAACCGAATTGGGCGCCCGCCTGAGAATAGGTGGCAATTCCGCTCGGATCGTCATCCGACGCACCCGTGATGAGGCCAGGACCGAGTATCCGCAACAGCCGCGGCTTGCCGCGGCCAGCTCCATCGCCCTGCGCTTTCTTGTTTTTCTTCGAACCGGCTTTTTGATTCATGGGGCGGGTTTCACGATGGTCTTTGTCATTTACGCCTGCACGTTCGAGCGGCAACTCAACCGTGGAACAGTAGTTCCGCGTTTTGACGGACGACCGCGGACGTCCGGATGAGCGAATTGAATGTTAGTTCCGTGTCAATGGGAAGCGTTTTAGCATAGCGCATGATTCGTCCGGCCCAAGGCACGGCCTGGTTTGGCGGCTTGCTCATTTTACTCTACGCCGCTGAGCCGGCGCAGGCCGATCTGACTTTGTGCAATCGCACCAGTTATCGCCTTGACGCGGCGATTGGCTGGAGAAGCGCGCCAACGTCGCGACCCGCGGCTGGTTTCGCATCGATCCCGGCGCCTGCCGCCAGGTCGTGGGCGGGCCGCTCGATGTGGACATGGTCTATGTGCATGGGCGCACGCCGCCGGTCTACGGCAGCGCGCCGCTACCGCAGGCGAACCATGCCGAGCTGTGCATCCGCGACGGCGACTTCGAGATCGCCAATGCGCGCGGCTGCCCGCTCAATCAGCAGGCGCGCTTTACCGCCGCGCAGCCGTCCGATTCCCCGAAGGGGCCGACCATCAATCTGGCGGAAGCAGCCGACTACGATGACGCGCAGGCGCGGCTCGCTGGTATTCAGCGCTTGCTGACGATCGCCGGCTATGACGCTTATCCGATCGACGGCGTTGAGGGTGCCAAGACACAGGCGGCGATCACAAAATTCCTGGCCGACCGCAAACTGCCGGCCGACACGGCGGGGAAGCCGGAATTTTTCGATAGCCTGCTCAAGGCCGCCGCCAATCCTGAAGGCATCGGCTTTTCGTGGTGCAACGATACCAAATACACGGTCATGGCCGCGCTCGGCGTGGTCGAGATGGGCGCGATCGTCAGCCACGGCTGGTATCGCGTCGAGGCCGGCCAATGCCTGCGGCCGGACCTGCGCGGCGATCCGCACCGGCTCTACAGCTATGCCGAGGCGATCGACGGCAACGGCCGCACGATTCAGCGCGGCGAGGCGCCGCTGTCCTGGGGCGGCAAGGTCGCGCTCTGCACACGCGACGGCACGTTCGAGTTGAGCGACCACAAGGATTGCGCGGCGCGCGGCTTGAACACTGCCGGCTTTGCCGTCATCGATACCGGCGGCCAGCCTTCGACCACCGTGCGTTTTAAGGAACCTTGAGCGCGGAAAAGGCCATTTTTTCAGGGTTTTAGTTGCTTTGCGGCTGGGCTTATTCATGAGATATTGCGCCGGGGGAGACACGTTCTCATGACCGACCGTCCTTGTCGCGTACTGATGGTCTATCCGCGCTTCGCGTCGGCCTCTTTTTGGGTCTATACGCCGGCGTGCGAAATCGTGGGCGCCCGCTATCCGACGGCCCCCCTCGGAATGATCACGGTCGCCGCCATGTTGCCGTCCGATTGGGAGATACGGCTCGTCAATCGCAATACCGAGGACTTGGCGGAAGGCGATCTGGAGTGGGCCGATATGGTGATGACCGGCGGCATGCTGTTCCAGCAGGCCGACTCGCTGCGCATCACCGCGATGGCCCACGCGCTCGGCAAGCCGGTCGTGGTCGGCGGGCCGGACGTCTCCTCGCATCCTTACGTTTACAAGGCGTGCGACTTCCAGATTCTCGGCGAGGCCGAAAGCGTCATCGATGCGTTCCTCGCAGCCTGGCAGGCCGGGCAGCGTTCGGGCGCATTCGAAGGCCCGAAATTCCAGGTCGACGTCACGAAAACTCCGATCCCGCGCTTCGATCTGCTTAAATTCGACCAGTATCTCTATATCGGCGTGCAATTCTCGCGCGGCTGTCCTTTCACCTGCGAATTCTGCGACATCATCGAGCTCTATGGCCGCAACCCGCGCGCCAAAACGAACGCGCAGATGCTGGCGGAACTCGACCGCTTGTATGAGCTTGGCTACCGCGGCCACGTCGATTTCGTCGACGACAATCTGATCGGCAACAAGAAAGCGGTGAAGGCTTTCCTGCCCCACCTGAAAACCTGGCTCGAGCGACACGACTATCCATTCGAGTTCTCGACCGAGGCGTCGCTCAATCTCGCCGACGATGAAGATTTGCTACAGTTAATGCAGGACGCGAACTTCTTCGCGGTCTTCGTCGGCATCGAAAGTCCCGACACCGAGACGCTCAAGCAGATGCGCAAGAAGCAGAATACGCGCCGCAACATTGCGGAAAGCATTCATCGCATCTATGCGCACGGGATGTTTGTCACGGCGGGCTTCATCGTCGGCTTCGACACCGAGAAGGGGTCTATTGCCGAGCCCATGATCGACCTGATCGAGGAGACGGCCATTCCCGTGGCCATGGTGGGGCTGCTCTATGCGCTGTCCAGCACCCAGCTCGGCCGGCGCCTCACCAAGGAGGGACGCCTGCATGCGGGCCACGACGTGCAGGTTACCGGCGACGGCGATCAATGCACGGCCGGCCTTAACTTCGATACGCTACGGCCGCGGGCCGATGTGTTGGCTGACTATCGGCGCGTGCTAGAGCAGGTTTACGACCCGGTCGCCTTCGCCGGCCGCCTCAAGCGCCTGTCGGCCATGCTGGACCGTTCCAAGGGGAGACGTGAGCCACCGGCGGACGACATCAAGCTCAGGGCCGGCGCGCTCGCAACCGTGCACCGAATCATGAGCCGGATGCCGGAAGTGCGCGAAATTTTCTGGCAGACCTTCACCGAATGCGCAACGAGCGACCCCAAGTCGGTGCGGTTCCTGGTGTTGATGATGGCCATCTACCTTCACGTCGGTCCGTTCTCGCGCAAGGTTATCGCTGACATCGATCGCCAGATCGTGAACCTCCACAATCAGATGCCGCCTGCGCGACGCGTGCCCATGCACGAACCGGCTGTGGCTTCCATGTGACGTGCGGTCATTCGCTAGCGCACGCTCGACAGTCTTGACGCCATCGCATCGCAAACCCCGCGGATTCGCGCACATCGAGACCTGGGTGTTCGATCTCGACAACACGCTCTATCCACATCATTTGCTCTGGCAGCAGGTCGACGATCGCATTCGATCTTACGTCGCCGAATTCCTTAAAGTGTCGAAGGACGAGGCCTTCCGGGTGCAGAAGGATTATTACAAGCGCTACGGCACCACCATGCGCGGATTGATGACCGAGCACGGGCTCAACCCCGATGACTATCTCGAATACGTCCACCAGATCGATCACTCGCCGCTCGAACCCAATCCGGCGCTCGGCGCCGCGCTGGAAAAATTGCCGGGCCGCAAGCTCATCCTCACCAACGGCACCCGCAAGCACGCTGATGCGGTGATGCGGCGGCTCGAAATCGACCAGCATTTCGAAGACGTGTTCGACATCATCGCCGCCGAGCTCGAGCCCAAGCCGGCCGCCAAAACCTATGAACGTTTCCTGGCACGCCACGACGTCGATCCGGCCAAGGCCGCCATGTTCGAGGATCTCGCGCGCAATCTGGAGGCGCCGCATGCGCTCGGCATGACCACGGTGCTGGTGGTGCCGGAAGGTCAGCGCGAAATTTTTCGCGAAGATTGGGAACTGGAAGGGCGCGGCGAGCCGCATATCGACTATCTGACCGACGATCTTGCTGGATTTCTTGAACGAATCCTTAAGCACCAGCGCACGGCTTGACATCCCCTGCCCGGGCCCCGACAAACCGCTCCCAAACGTGCGCCGGGGCTCCCATGTCCAACGACAAGCTTGCCAAAGTTATCGACGACGCCTTCGAGAGCCGCGACAAAGTCGGCCCGAAGACCAAGGGCGCGGTGCGCAAGGCGGTCGATTCCGCGCTTGGCCTGCTCGACCGCGGCGAGGCGCGCGTGGCCGAACGACAGGCCGACGGCCGCTGGCAGGTCAATCAGTGGCTGAAAAAGGCGGTGCTGCTGTCGTTCCGGCTCAACGATATGAGTGTGATCGCGGGCGGCCCCGGCAAGGCGGTGTGGTGGGACAAGGTCGATTCCAAGTTCAAGGGCTGGAACGCCGCGCGGTTTCGTAAGGCGGGATTACGCGCCGTACCCGGCTGCGTGGTGCGTCGCTCGGCTTTTATCGCGCCCGGTGTGGTGCTGATGCCGTCCTTCGTCAATCTCGGCGCCTATATCGACAGTGGCACCATGATCGACACCTGGGCGACCGTCGGCTCCTGCGCGCAGATCGGCAAGAACTGCCACATCTCCGGCGGCGTCGGCATCGGCGGCGTGCTCGAACCGCTGCAAGCGGGACCCGTGATCATCGAAGATAATTGTTTCGTGGGCGCGCGCTCGGAAGTGGCCGAAGGCGTGATCCTGCGCACCGGCTCGGTGCTGTCGATGGGCGTGTTCCTCGGCGCCTCGACCAAGATTATCGATCGCGCGAGCGGACAGGTTCTGCAAGGCGAGGTGCCGGCCTATTCCGTGGTGGTGCCCGGCACGCTGCCCGGCAAGCGCGGCGGCCCCGGTCTCTATTGCGCGGTAATCGTCAAGCGCGTGGACGAGCGCACGCGGTCGAAGACGAGCATCAACGAGTTGCTGAGGGATTAAAGGCGAAGAACCAATGACCGCAGATCCGCTCGCCATTGCCCGCGATCTGCTGCGCTGCCGCACGGTCACGCCGGCCGAAGGCGGCGCGCTCAAGTTCCTCGAAGCCACCCTGAAGGCCGCCGGCTTCAGCGTGCATCGCATGACCTTCAGCGAGCCGGGCGCCGACGACGTGGAGAACCTTTACGCCCGCATCGGCACCGCGGCGCCGCATCTGATGTTCGCTGGCCATACCGACGTGGTGCCGCCGGGCGACGAGAAGGCGTGGCAGCATCCGCCGTTTTCCGGCGAGGTGGCAGACGGCGAACTTTACGGCCGCGGCGCGGTCGACATGAAGGGCGGCATCGCCTGCGGCGTCGCCGCCGTGCTCGATCATCTTGCGGCGAACGGCGGCAAGCCAAAGGGCTCGATCTCGTTCCTGATCACCGGCGACGAGGAAGGCATCGCGGTCAACGGCACGCCCAAGCTTTTGCAGTGGGCAGCCGCGCGCGGCGAAAAATTCGATCACTGCATTCTGGGCGAACCGAGCAATGTGAACGCGCTCGGCGACACCATCAAGATCGGCCGCCGCGGCTCGCTCAACGGCCACCTGATCGTGACCGGCAAGCAAGGCCACGTCGCCTATCCACAGCGGGCGGAAAATCCGATCCGCGCTTTGGTGACGCTTATTGCGGTCTTGCAGGCCGAGCCGCTCGACGCCGGCAGCGCGCTGTTTCCGCCGTCGCATCTGGAATTCACGTCGGTCGACGTCGGTAATAAGACGGTCAACCTCATACCGGGCGAGGCGCGCGCGCGCTTCAACATCCGCTTCAACGACAAGCACACGTTGGATTTGCTCAAAGCGCTGATCGAGCAGCGCGCGGCCAAAGCGGCGGGCGGAAAAATTAAATTTGCATTCCAGTGGGAACCATCGAACGCCGGCGTGTTCGCCGTCAAGCCGGGTCCGTTCACCGACCTCGTGGTGGATGCGATCGCCAAGGTCACCGGCCGCAAGCCGGAACTCTCCACCAGCGGCGGCACCTCAGATGCGCGTTTCATTACGCAATATTGCCCGGTGGTGGAATTCGGCCTGGTCGGGCAGACCATGCACGCCATCGACGAGCGCGTGCCGCTCGCCGACCTGCGCGCACTGACGACGATCTATCGGACGATTGTCGATAAATATTTCGAAGAACGCTGATTCGCAGCGAGCGATCTTCCCCACTCCCCTTGTGGGAGAGGGTGGCGAGCGCGGAGCGATAGCGAGCGCGAGCCGGGTGAGGGGTCTGCGCTTGACGAGACTCCGACTCCTCACCCGCCCTCGCTCGGCTTCGCCTCCGCTCGGGCACCCTCTCCCACAAGGGGAGAGGGGAAGTGAGAATGCCGCCCGCTTTGCTCACCTGGGACGACAAAAATCAATAGTCCACCCGCATCAAATAAAGCCCGTCCGGCGGCGCCACCTGGCCGCAGGCGGTGCGGTCGCGTGCGGCGAGCGCGTTGGCAAGATCGTCGGCGGTCCATTTGCCCTCACCGGCCATCACCAGCGAGCCGACCATCGAACGCACCTGGCTGTGCAGGAACGAGCGCGCCGACGTCGTCACGTTAACGGCGTCGCCGTCGCGCGCGACGTTGAGCACATCGAGCGTCTTCACCGGCGATTTGGCCTGGCATTCGGTGGAGCGAAAGGTGGTGAAATCGTGCTTGCCGATCAGCCGCTGCGCGGCGGCATGCATGGCCGCGGCGTCGAGCGGGCGCGACACCCGCCAGGCGCGGCCTGCGTCAACCGTCAGATCGGCGCGCCGGTTGATGATGCGATAAAGGTAGTGCCGCTTGATGGCCGAAGTCCGAGCATTGAAATCCTCGGCCGCATGCTCAGCGGCGATGATCGCTATTGGATAGGGCCTTATATGAGCATTAAGGCCGTCGCGAATCGTATCGGTGTCCCAGTCCTTGGTCAGATCGGCATGCGCCACCTGCCCGAGCGCGTGCACGCCGGCATCGGTACGGCCGGCGCCCTGCACCGGGGTCTTTTCGCCTGAAAGTGCCTCAATCGCAGCGGTCAGGACGCCCTGCACGGTGGGCTGGTCGGCCTGGATTTGCCAGCCGGCGAACGGGGTACCGTCATATTCGATGGTCAGCTTGTAGCGGGGCACGTTTGATTCACCTCAAATCCGGCCACGGAGGACTTCCTATACTAAGGCTTGAATACGAGGGCCCTGTCCATGAAGCGTGAGTTCAAACGGCAAATCGTCGATCTGCTCAACGAGCATCGTATCATGACGATCGCCACCAACCGGGACGACGGCTGGCCGCAGGCGACGGTGGTCGGCTACGGCAATGACGGCATGGTCATCTACTGCCGGATCTCCCATGACAGCCAGAAATACGCCAACATCATGCGCGATCCGCGCGTGTCGCTGGCCATTGCCAAGGATTACCCGCAGCCGCTGCAGATCAAGGGCCTGTCGATCGCGGCGACCGCCGCTGTGGTCACCGACCAGGGCGAGATCGACCATGCCGCACAAATCATCTTGCACCGCTATCCGGAATACAAAGTGATGCCGCCGCTTGACCCCAAAGCGGTGCCGACCATGCGGCTGACGCCCGAAATCGTCTCCATCCTCGACTATTCCAAGGGCTTCGCACATAGCAACCTGGTACGCGTCACCGACAACGATCTCGCCGAATTCATCGAAGCGCGCAGGCACCATTGGGCGGGATTTCACGCGGCCTAGCGCGCCGTCAAACCAGCCGCACGCCGGGGTCAACCTTGGTGCCGCGCAGGAATTCCTCCGCCGCCATCGGCTGCTTGCCCGCACGCTGCACTTGCACGAGGCGTACGGCGCCGTCGCCACAGGCGATGGTAAGCGAACCGTCGAGCGCCGTGCCGGAAGCGCCAGTTCCCTCGCCTTTGGTCGAGCGCAGCGCCTTGACGCGCATGCCGCCGAACTCGAACCAGGCCCCGGGAAACGGCGACAGGCCGCGAATGTGGTTGTGTACCTCGCGCCACGGCCTGGTCCAATCGATGCGGGTCTCGTCCTTGCCGATCTTGGCGGCATAAGTGACACTTTGCTCCGGCTGTGGCGTGAGCGACAGCGAGCCGCGCTCCGCGGCGGCAAGCGCGTGCAGCATCATATCGGCACCGAGCCGCGCCAGCGCGTCGTGCAGGTCGCCGGCCGTCATGTCGGGCGCGATCGGAACCCGGTCGGCCATCGCCAAATCCTTGGCCATGGCGCCGGTGTCGAGCCCTTCGTCCATCTGCATGATGGTAACGCCGCTTTCCGCGTCCCCGGCCATGACGGCGCGGTTGATCGGCGCGGCGCCGCGCCAGCGCGGCAGCAGCGAAGCATGCACGTTGAAACAGCCAAGCCGCGGTCCTTCCAGAATCGGCTTTGGCAGGATCAGGCCATAGGCCACCACCACCGCCGCGTCGGCCTTGTGGGCGCGGAAGGCAGCCTGCGCCGCTTCGTCCTTCAACGTTTTCGGCGTGAACACCGGCAGGCCGAGCCGGCGCGCCTCGCGTTCGACTGGTGTTGGCTGCAATTCCATGCCGCGCCCGGCGGGCTTAGGCGCGCGGGTGTAAATCGCAACGATCTCGTGCCCGGCTCCTGCGAGCTCGAGCAGTGTCGGCACCGCGAAATCGGGCGTGCCCAGGAAGATCAGGCGCATGCAAGCACCATCATGATCGCGGGCGCGCAGGCGCCGGATTTAGCCAATGTGATGCGAAGGCTCTTTGTCCTCGGAGAGCGGCTTTACCGGCTCGCCCTTCTTGGCCGCTTTTTTGAATCGCTTCATCACCATGCTCCGCTTGAGCTTGGAGATGTAGTCGATGAACAGCACGCCGTTGGTGTGGTCGATCTCGTGCTGCAAACAAGTGGCGAGCAGGCCGGTGGCCTCGATCTCGTGTGGCATGCCGTCGAGGCCGAGATATTTCACGCGCACCGCCGACGGCCGCTCGACCTCCTCGTAATAATCCGGAATCGACAGGCAGCCTTCCTCGTAGGTGGCTCGCTCGTCGGCTTTCCAGATGACTTCCGGATTGATGAAGACCTGCGGCGCGGGCGGGTCGTCCTTCTTGGCGAGGTCCATGGTGACAACGCGCTGCGACACGCCGATCTGGATGGCGGCGAGCCCGATGCCGGGCGCCGCGTACATGGTCTCGAACATGTCGTCGACCAGTTTGCGCAGCGATTTGTCGACCGCCTTCACCGGCTCGGATTTCAGCCGCAGCCGCTTGTCGGGAAGGATGAGGATGTCGCGCACCGCCATGGCCGCGATGTAAGGGCAACGGGCGACGCGGTCAATCCAAGCCTTTGGCGCCCCTATCCCCTTGAGCCACGGGCGTTCTCGCCCTACCGTTCGCCCTTCGTTCGCAAGGCCGGACGAATCACGGTAGAAGCTGCCCAACCTTAGAAAAGCCCATGCCGGAAACCCTCCTGATCGTTCTCGCCCTGGTCATCGCGGTCGGCGTCGTCGCAATCATCATGCT
This sequence comes from Pseudolabrys sp., assembly GCA_036721745.1. GTDB lineage: Bacteria > Pseudomonadota > Alphaproteobacteria > Rhizobiales > Xanthobacteraceae > Pseudolabrys. Next base: position 10,282 of record DAIMKK010000012.1, read on the forward strand.
GCAACTGCGCAAGCAGCCGCCTGCCGTGGATCCTGCGGCCGAGCAGCGGCTGACCGAACTCAATGCGCGACTCGATGCCATGGGTAGCTGGCTGCAAAATTCGCATTCCCAATTGCAGCAGACTGTGAACACGCGGCTCGACGCGGTGACCCAGAATCTCGGCGAGTCGATGAAGACCTCGACCAAGAACACCACCGACCATCTGCAGCAGCTGCACGCGCGGCTGGCGGTCATCGACAGCGCGCAGAAGAACATCACCGATCTGGCTTCGACCGTGACATCGCTGCAAAAGGTCTTCGACAACAAGCAGCGTCGCGGCGCCTTTGGCCAGGGCCGGATGGAAGCCATCGTTGCCGACGCCCTGCCGCAGGGCGCCTATGAATTCCAGTTTACGCTGTCGAATAATTCGCGCCCGGATTGCTGCATCCACATGCCGGACAACCGCCATCTCATCATCGATGCCAAATTCCCGCTGGAGGCAACGACCGCGCTGGAAAACGCCAAGAGCGAAGACGAGCGGCTTTCGGCCACGCGCCAGCTGCGGCAGAATCTGGGTAAACATATCGATGACATTTCCGGGAAATATCTCATCAAGGGCGAGACGCAAGACGTCGCTTTCATGTTCATCCCGTCGGAGTCCATGTTTGCCGAACTCTATGACGCGTTCGACGATGTCTTGCAGAAGGGCTACCGGGCCGGCGTAATCATCGTGTCGCCGTCTCTGCTGATGCTGGCGATTCAGGTTGTCCAGCAGATCCAGAAAGACGCCCGCATGCGCGAGGCTGCGGACAAAATTCTGAAAGAGGTCGCGCTGATGATCGAAGATGTGGCACGGCTCAAGGATCGCGTCGAGAATCTCGACAAACACTTCGGCAACGTCAACAAGGACATCGAGCAAATCGTCACATCGGCCGAGAAAATCCTAAGCCGCGGTGAGAAAATCCAGAGCGTCGAGTTCAGCGAGGAAACGCCGAGCGCGCAAATCATTCCCGCGCCGATGACACGCAAGCTCGGGACGGGCGAATAGCACAATGACCGCGTCGCCCGACAGCGCGCCGGCGCGGCAAACGTTCTTCGACGCGCTGGCCGTGTACTTCAAGCCGCGCGTGCTGATCGTCATGTTCCTCGGCTTCTCGTCGGGGCTGCCGCTGGCGCTATCCGGTGCGACGCTCTTGGTGTGGATGCGCGAGAGCGGCGTCGACCTCGGCACCATCGGTCTGTTCGCGCTGGTCGGCACGCCCTACACCGTGAAATTCTTGTGGGCGCCGCTCACCGACGCGCTCGACGTGCCGCTGCTCGGGCGCTGGCTGGGCCGCCGCCGCGGCTGGCTGGTGTTCACGCAAATTCTGCTGATGGCGGCGATCGTGTTCCTCGGCTCGACCGATCCGGCGACGGCGCCCGGCCTGGTCGCCGTCGGCGCGCTCTTGGTCGCCACTGCGTCGGCCACGCAAGACATCGTGGTCGACGCCTTCCGCGTCGAGAGCCTACCGGAAAACGAGCAGGCCGCCGGCATGGCGTCTTATGTCGCCGCCTATCGCATCGGCATGCTGGTCTCGACCGCCGGCGCGCTGTTTCTGGTCAGCGCTATCCAGGCCTACGGTTTCGACAAGCAGGCGGCCTGGCACTGGGGTTATGTGGCGATGGGAGCGCTGGTGCTGATCGGCACCTTAACCGCGCTGATCGCCACCGAGCCGGAACGCTCGCGCCAGGCGGAGGCCGCGCATGCCCATCAGAAGCGGTTCGCGCGCGTGGCCGAGGCCGCCATCGGCGCGTTCAAGGATTTCCTGAGCTACGAGATGGCCTTCGCCATGCTGGCCTTCGTGGTGCTGTTCAAATTCACCGACGCGCTCTCGGGCGCCATGACGGCGCCGTTCGTGATCGATCTCGGATTTACCCGCAACGAATACGCCGCCATCGTGAAAGGCGTCGGGCTAGCGGCGCTCTTGTTGGGCGGCTTTGCCGGCGGCTTTATTGCGCGCGCGCTGCCGCTCGCGACTAGCCTGTGGATCGGCGCCATATTGCAGGCGGCGGCCAATCTGTCGTTCAGCTGGCTGGCGGTCGTCGGCCACAATCCAACCGCGCTGGCGATCGCGATCGTCGCGGAAAATTTCACCAGCGCCATCGGAACGGTGATGTTCGTCGCTTACCTGTCGGCGCTGTGCCAGAACCCGCTGCACACGGCGACGCAATACGCCCTGTTGACCGCGCTGGCCGCGGTCGGGCGCACATACTTGTCGTCGGGCGCCGGCTTCATCGCCGAGCAGACCGGCTGGATGTGGTTCTTCGTCATTTGCGCGCTCGCCGGCCTGCCCAGCCTAATTCTGCTGGCCTGGTTGCAACGCCACGGGCATTTCAAGCGGCTGGAGCCGAAGAAAGCCGGCTAGCGCTTGTCCGGTTCGGCGAAATGCCAACTGAACACGACGGCATCGCCGACATGCCAGGCGGTTTCCGAGCAACTGAATGCCTCGCCAACCACCGAGACGGTCTTGCCGAGCATCTTGTCGAGACGCTTTTTCTTCGCCTTGTCGTTCATCACCACAAGATGAAACGTCTTCGGCGGCTTGTCCGCGTCGCAGAATTCGTCCGCGACCGCGAATTTTTTCGGTTTGTCGGCAGTGATTTGGTAGACGTTGATCCAGGTGCCGTTGGGATGCTGGTGTTGGAAAAAGCGCAGCTTGCCGCTGATCACGTCGCCTTGCTTGAGCGTCTCCTGTGCGGCGCACGGCGGCGCCAATACGATAAGCGCCAGCGCAATTGTCCCCAGCACACGCATCAGAACAACGTCCGCTGCTTGATCGCGGCCGAGAGCGTGCCCTCGTCGAGATAATCCAATTCGCCGCCGACCGGCACGCCGTGCGCCAGCCGCGTCACCTTCACGTTCGCCTCGTGGAGCAGTTCGGTGATGTAATGCGCGGTGGTCTGGCCGTCGACCGTGGCGTTGAGCGCCAGGATCAGTTCCTTCACCTCTGAGCCATGCGCGCGCGAAATCAGCGCGTCGATGGCGAGATCCTGCGGTCCGACGCCATCGAGCGGCGACAGCGTGCCGCCAAGCACGTGATAGCGCGCATTGACCGCATGCGCGCGCTCGAGCGCCCACAGGTCGGCGACGTCGGCCACCACCACGATGATCGACTGATCCCGTTTGGTGTCGGTGCACACCGTGCAGGGATTCTGCGTGTCGATATTGCCGCAAGTCTTGCAGATCTCGATCTTCTCCATTGCAATCTGCAAGGCGGAAGCGAGCGGCGCCATCAGCAATTCGCGCTTCTTGATGAGATGCAGCGCCGCGCGCCGCGCCGAGCGTGGCCCCAGGCCGGGCAGCCGCGCCAACAACTGGATCAGGCGCTCGATTTCGGGTCCGGCGACGGCGGTGGGCATTAAGGTAGAGTCATCCCCGGCGGCAGCGGCAGGCCACCGGTGAGGGCTTTCATCTTGTCCTGCATGACGGCTTCCGCCTTGCGCCGCGCGTCGGCGTGCGCCGCGATCAGCAGGTCCTCGACGATTTCCTTTTCCGACGGCTTCATGAGCGAATCGTCGATGCGCACGCCCTTGAGGTCGCCTTTGGCGGTGAGCCGCACGCTCACCATGCCGCCGCCCGAGGTGCCCTCGACTTCGATGGTGTCGAGCTCGGCCTGCAGCTCCTGCATTTTGGTTTGCAGTTGCGCGGCCTGTTTCATCATGCCCATGTAGTCGACCATCAATCTTCCTCACTATCGGGAGGCAGATCGAGCGACACGTCGCCGGCCTCGGCGGCGGGCGCGTTCTGCGTCACACCGACCACCTTGGCGCCCGGAAAGCGATTGAGCACCGCCTGCACCAGCGGATCGCTTTGCACGCCGCGCTCCAGTTCCGCTTGCCGCGCTTCCGCCTGCGAACGCAACGTGGCGCTGCCCTGCTCCTGCGAGACCACCACCATCCAGCGCTTGCCGGTCCAGGCGGTGAGCTTGCGTTGCAAATTGTGCACCAGCGTCTTCGGCGCGCTGGCCTCGAGCGCGATCTCGAGCTGGCCGTCCTCGCAACGCACCAGCCGCACGTCGCGCTCCAGCGCCATTTTCATCGTGATGTCGCGCTTCTCCGTGACCAGCGCGATCAGCGCCTCGAACGAGCCGATGGTTAGTGTAGCCGCGGCGGCGACCGGCTCGTGGGGCTCGGGCGCCGGATTCTCAGCGGGCCGCGGCGAGACCGCCGCCGAGGACCGTGTGCTCCCGCGCGGGGCGTCGTAGTGCTGACTAAAATTCTGCGCCGGGGCTGGCGCCGCAGCCGCGCCGCCATTGCCTTGCGAGCGCGCGGCACCCTCCTCGCTGAGCGAGCGCACCACTTCGTCCGGCGTCGGCAGATCGGCGGCATAGGCAATACGCACCAGAATCATCTCGGCGGCGGCGACCGGGCGGCCGGAAGCCTGCACCTCGCCAACGCCCTTGAGCAGCATCTGCCAGGTGCGCGACAATACCCGCATGGAAAGTTGCGCCGCGAAGGCGCGGCCGCGCACGCGCTCGGCTTCTGACAGCGACACATCGTCGGCAACCGTCGGCACGACTTTGACGCGGGTGACGAAATGGGTGAATTCGGCGAGATCGCCCAGCACCACGCCGGGATCGGCACCGATGTCGTATTGCGCGCGCAGTTCGCCGAGCGCTGCGGCGACGTCGCCCTTCATCAGCGCCTCGAACAGGTCGACGATACGCACGCGGTCGGCCAAACCGAGCATCTGCCGCACGTCTTCCGCGCGCACGGGACCTGCCGCATGCGCGATGGCCTGATCGAACAGCGAGAGCGAATCGCGCACCGAGCCATCCGCCGCGCGCGCGATCAAGGCGAGCGCCGCCGGCTCGACTTCGATCTTCTCTTTGGCGGCGATGCCTTCCAGATGCCTGACCAGCAGCGCGGCATCGACGCGGCGCAGATCGAAGCGCTGGCAGCGCGACAGCACCGTCACCGGCACCTTGCGAATTTCGGTGGTGGCGAAAATGAACTTGGCGTGCGGCGGCGGCTCTTCCAGCGTCTTGAGCAGCGCGTTGAACGCCGCGCCCGAGAGCATATGCACTTCGTCGAGAATGTAGACCTTGTAGCGCGCCGACACCGGTGCGTAGCGGATGGCGTCGTTGATCTGGCGTACGTCCTCGACGCTGTTATGCGAGGCGGCGTCCATCTCCAAGACGTCGATATGCCGGCTCTCGATGATCGCCTGGCAGTGCACACCCATCGCCGGCATGGCGATGGTCGGCTGAGTGATCGAGCCGTCCGGCAATTCGTAATTGAGCGCGCGGGCGAGGATGCGCGCGGTCGTGGTCTTGCCGACGCCGCGCACGCCGGTGAGAATCCAGGCCTGCGGAATGCGTCCACTCTCGAATGCGTTCGAGATGGTACGCACCATGGCGTCCTGGCCGATCAGGTCATCGAAACTAGCCGGGCGGTATTTGCGCGCCAGCACGCGATAGCCAGACCCCTCGGGGGTGTCGCCGAGGTCGAAAGCCTGGTCGGTGGGTTTCGCGGTTTCGCTCATCGTGCCATCCGACTGGCGGCCGCGCATACGGCGCTATTCGCTTAACGGTAAATGGTGGGAGGCTGACGAGCGACCCGATCCGTGCTCGTTAGGGCTGCTTCCTTCCGGATCTGACCCGGTTGGCGAGTGGCTCGTCCACCGCCAACCTCCCGTTCCTATATCGGGCCAACGGGGCGAGAAAGCAAGCCAGCGGGCCGCCGCTCTGCTAGCTTTCCTCCGAAAGAATCGCGCAGAATTATCCAATGGTTTCAGATACTCCGACGCAATGGTCGTTGCACCCGCAGCTCGCACAGGACACGGTTCCTGTCGGCGACCTCGCACTGTCGCGCGTGCTGTTGGCGAACGACGCCAATTTTTCCTGGGCAATCCTGGTGCCGCGGCGGCCGGGACTGGTCGAACTCATCGACCTGGAAGAAAACGCGCAAATCCAACTGCTGGGCGAAATCGCCGCCGCGGCGCGCGCGCTCAAGTCCATCACGGAATGCGAGAAGCTCAACATTGCGGCACTCGGCAACCAGGTGCCGCAATTGCATGTCCATGTGATCGCGCGCCGGCATAGCGACGCCGCCTGGCCAAAGCCGGTGTGGGGTGTGGCATTGCCCGCCGCATACATTCCGGCCGTGCGCGACGGCCTGATCGGCGCCTTGCGCCGCGCCCTGCAAATCGCGCCGGCCCGCAAATAGCCCGCATTGCACTTCCCGACTCGCCGTGCGAATTTCCGCAGCAATGTCCCCTCGCCCCGATCTCGGCCCCAAACCTCGTCTTGGCTATACGCAAAGCCGCATCGAGCGCGCTGCCGAGCTGCGCCCGGACGCTACCGCCATGGCGCGGCTGGCCGCGCAGCCGGGCGCCGGCGCCTATGTGATCGGCGGCGAATGGATCGTCCTGAAAAAGGGCGCCCCCCTCAACGACGCGCTGTTCACGTCGGATGAAGCGCGCGCATTGGCGCCGGCGAGCGAAACGGTTTTCCTCGGGCTGCTCGACGGCGCCGCCCGCTTCGGTTACGGCATCGCGCCGGCGGCGGCGGACACGCTAAAGACCCGCGACGGATTCCTGGTCACCGACCTGCGTTCGATCGCGGTGC
>DAIMKK010000013.1:0-179 GCA_036721745.1 Pseudolabrys sp.
GGTGATGCCCTGGTGGCCGTCGCCGATCGCCAGCTTCACGTGGCCGGCCGGACCGTCGTACTCGATGCCCTTGAAGCTGGCTGCGATTTCATCCGTCGTCGGCTTGGCGCCGGCCTTTGCGGCCTTCTCGTAGGCGAGCTTGAGGCCGAGCAGCGACTGCGCCATCTGGTATGCGGGAT
>DAIMKK010000013.1:189-16352 GCA_036721745.1 Pseudolabrys sp.
GGATAGGTCGGCGGGATGTTGTAGCGGTCGGTGTAAATTTTCTGGAACCACTTGTTGATCTCGCTGTCGCGCGCGAGCGGGCCGTTGGCGCCGCGCGCGCCGATGATCGTGCCGTCCGGCATCTTGTCACGCAGACGCCAGATCGCCGCCTCGCCGGTGGTCATGATCATGGTCATGCGCTTGTCGAGACCGCGCGCCTGCTCCTGATAGACGAAGCCCTCGAGGTCGCCGTCGTAGAAGCTGGTGTGCAGCGCCTGCGACTTCGACGTCAGCAGCGTCGACACTTCGGCGCCGTATTCGCCGGCGAACAGCTTCGGGAACAACACCTTGTCGACCGTGACCTTGGGCGCCAGATCTTTCATGGCGCCGACGAAGTCGCGCCAGGAATCCTGGCCCCAGGCGTAGTTTTGGTTGATGCCGGAATAGCTAGTGACGTTTTTCTTTTTCGCCAGCAGATAGCGCGCGGCGGCGACGTTATCCATGGTCGCGTGCGGGCTGACGCGGAACACGTAATTGCGCGCCTTCTCTTCGAAGATGCGCGGCGTGCCGCAATCATAGAACACGGTGAGCGCCTTGAGTTCTTCCGCCACCGGCGTCACCGCCAGGCAGCTTCCCGACGAGACGTAGCCGACCACGGCGTCCACCTGGTCGCGCTGCACGAGGTTGCGGAACTCGGTCACCGTATTGGCGGCGGAGCCGGCCTCGTCGATATATTTCGCTTCGACCTTGCTGCCGCCGAAGCCGACCGTGTTGAACGGCGCCGGCGCCTTGCCGGAATTCAGCGCCTCAATGACGATCTCCGCGCCGTTGCGGCCCGGAATGCCGAATGGCGAGGCGGCGGGACCAGTGAGAAACGATACGATTCCGAGTTTGACCGGAGCGGCTGCGGGCGCCGCTGGCTGTTGCGCCTGAGCCGCGACCGCAGCGGTCGCGACGGCAAGACCGGCCAGCCCCCATCGAATTAAAATTGCACGATGTGACATTGCAACTTCCTCCCCTGAACGTGCCCGTTACGGGCTTCGATCTGTCCCTTAAGCAAACGCGATCCTAGAACAAGTTTCAACCGCTATTTCTATATTGATGCATGCACGCTCTCCGTTGTCGGCCATCAGCCGCTGGAACTGCTCGCTGGTGTACTGGCTGCCGCGATCAGAGTGGTGCATCAGCGCGTCAGGTTTGCCGCTGCGCCAGATCGCCATCATGAGGGCATCGGTGCCGAGCTGCGCCGTCATGGTCGCGCTCATCGACCAGCCGACGACCCGGCGCGAGAATAGATCGAGGACGGCGGCTACATAGAGCCAGCCCTCGGCGGTCCAGATATAGGTGAGGTCGGCGACCCATTTATGGTTCGGCGAAGGTGCTGCAAACTGTCGATCGAGTCCATTTGGCGAGATAGCATCCAGTGCGCACTCGCCAGTGTCGGGCGGCAGACGCCGTCGCCCACGGCCGGGAAAAGCGTGCGCCGGATCGTCCGCAAACGCCTTAAAGATGCTCCTTGATGCGACTGATTACTGTCGCTTTGAGCAAGCGCTGTACCATAGAATATCGGTCAGGTGACCGAGCCTTGAAAGGAGTGCGACATTCGAGCGCGAAGTACACTCGTTTTGGACGATTTTTGGGCTGGACAGGGTATGCAGTTTTCGTGGGTACAGCCCGGCGTTGGCTTGTCGCTCATGCAAACAACGCCGCGCATCCGTCCGCAAAACGCCACAAATGCAGACGGCCGTCGCGTTTCAGCCAAATGGCAAATACTATGCTGAGTCTGCGCCGTTGGAGGCCCTGATGTCAGACACGCGTCCCCTGGCCGACCTCGCTTCCCCGTCCCCGTCCCCCATGGAACGCCTGCCCCGGCTTACACCCGGGGTGGGTTTCACACTGCTCGATGGCGTGCGCGTCTTGGACTTGACGACCTCGATCGCGGGACCATTCGCCACGCAGCTCCTGGCCGACTTCGGCGCGGAGATCGTCAAGGTTGAACGTCGGGGCGATGGCGATGATGCAAGAGCGTGGGGGCCGCCATTTCTGGATGGCGAAGCGCTTTGGTTCATTTCAGTCAATCGCAACAAGCGCAGTCTTGCGCTGGACTACGGAAAGCCGGACGGAGCGGTAGTGCTGCGCGAACTCATCGCGAAAGCCGACGTCGTCGTTCTGAATCAGCCGCCGCGCGTTTCCAGCAAGTTTGGCCTCGACGTCGAAAGCGTGCGCAAGTTGCGCCCCGAGATCATCTACGTCTCAATCACCGGCTTCGGGCTCGACGGCGAACGTTCCGATTGGCCATGCTACGATCTCATCGCCGAGGGCTATTCGGGTGTCATGGATTTGACCGGCGAGCCGGGAGGCGAGCCGCAAAAGATCGGAGCGCCGGCGGCTGACATGCTGGCGGGACAGGATGCGGCACTCGGTGCGCTGGCCGCGCTGTACGGTCGAACGCGTAGCGGGCATGGCCGTGTCATCGATATCGCTCTCGTGGATTCGATGACGCGGTTTCTGGCCTGCCGGATTGTTCCCTATCTCGGTTCCGGTGAAATTCCGCGCCGTTCCGGCGGGAAGGACAGCGTGATTGCCATTTATCAGGCGTTCGATACCGCCGATGATCCGATCACGCTCGGCCTTGGCAATGACAGCAGTTGGAAGCGCTTCTGGGCCGCCGTGGGCCGGCCGGAACGAGCAGAAGACAAATCGACGGCGTCCAACAAGGATCGCCGCATGCAGCGCACCAAGATCGTCGCCGATATCGCAGCATTGCTCAAGACGCGACCGCGCGCGCATTGGTTATCGGTGCTTCGTGCTGCCCGTATCGCATCGGGGCCGATCAACCGCTTGGACGAGGTCAGTGCGGACCCGCTTCTGCTCCAGCGCGGACTATTTTATTGTCTTGAAGACGGTGAGCGGCGGGTTCCCCAGGTCGGGCTCGGAATTCGTATCGACGGAGTCTCGTCAAAGCCCCGCCGCAGACCGCCATTGTTGGGTGAACATAGCGAGGAAGTTCTGCGCGAGATCTTAGGCTATGATGATGCCAAGATCGACGAATTGCGCCGGCAAGATATCATCTAAAGGAGGACAGTTTGGCGTTCGATACTATTTTATACGAGGAAGACGGGCCGATCGGCACGATTACGCTTAATCGGCCCGACGACGGGAACATGTTTACGCATGTGATGTGTCACGAAATTCGTGACTGCATCGAAAGCATTCGGCGTGAGACGCGCACCCGGGTGCTGGTAATAACCGGCGCCGGCGACCGATTTTTCTGCATCGGCGGGCGCAAGAGCGGCATGGAAGACTCGATCCTGTATGCCGGAACCTTGCCGACGCTGGAAATGTACGAAGCAATCGACAAACTGCAGAAGCCCGTCATTGCCAGCGTCAATGGTTTTGCTGTCGGCGGCGGCAATGTGCTGCAGGTAGTTTGCGATCTGACGATCGCAAAGGAAAGCGCGGTCTTCCGCCAGGTCGGCCCGATGATGGGCTCATTCGATGCCGGCTATGGCACATGGTATTTGGAAGACCTGGTAGGCAAGAAAAAAGCCAAGGAGATCTGGTTTCTCAATCCCAAGATGACTGCACGCGAAGCTTTGACGCTCGGCCTGATCAACAAGGTCGTCCCCGATGACAAACTCAAGGAAGAGACGCGAAGTCTGGCGTTAGAAATCTGCGAGCGCGGACCTTTTGCGCTGGCGTCGGTGAAGGCGGCATTCAATGCCCGGCACGGCGGCGTAAACGGCCTCGCCCGGCTATCCCATGACTTGCTGCTACGCTCGTATCTCGAGAGTGACGAAAGCCACGAACTGAACGCGTCGTTTGCCGAGCGCCGAAAGCCTGATCCGTCAAAGTTCGGGAGATGATGGGTGCGGCCTTTCCTGACGCTTCACCATCCTGCGTGCGCCCGTCACTACTACGCCGAAGGCACGTGGCGGAACGATACGTTCTATAGCCTGCTTGCGGACCACGCGAAGGCGCGCCCAGATGCTGCGGCACTGCGCGACGGGGGGCGGCGGCTGACGTGGTGTGAGGTGACGGCATGGGTCGATGGCGTCGCGGCGGATCTGCACCGTCACGGGCTCGTGGGCGGTGACCGCGTGTCGATCTGGATGTCCAACAAGCTCGAGGCGATCATCACGTTCCTTGCCTGTTCGCGCGAGGGCTTTGCTTGTAATCCGTCACTCCACCGCACCTATACATGCGCGGAGGTCGTACAACTGCTCGACAATCTGCAGGCAAAAGCGTTCCTCACGGAGCATGGCTGGGGGGCTGACCGCACCAACGTCGATTTCGACGCCATGCTCGCTCAAGTCAGCTCGCTGCGCAAAGTGTACAGTCGCGACGCATTTCCGCAGGCCGGCCCGGCGATCACCAAGCCGATCGAGGATCCCGACAAAGTGAGCTATCTCGCTTTTACGTCAGGGACGACGGGAGCGCCGAAATGCGTGATGCATTCGGATAATACGCTTTTGGCGAATGCGCGCGATCTGGTGCGCGATTGGCGCCATGGTCCACAAACCGTTCTGCTCAGCCTGTCGCCGCTATCGCACCACATTGCCTGGGTCGCGGTGTCGCAGTGGCTGCTGGCGGGATGCGAACTGGTGACCGACGACCCACCGGCCGGGATAAGCCGCCTGGATTGGATCATCGAGACGGGCGCGACCTATATCATGGGCGTGCCGACCCATGCGATCGACATGCTCTCAGAGCAACGCAAGCGCAATATCGCGCAAATGGGTATGGTGAAATTGTTCTATATGGCCGGATCGCCGATTCCACCCTCGGTGTGCGAGGCTTTTGTCCGACAAGGCATAAAACCGCAAAACATCTACGGCATGACGGAGACTTCATCACACCAATACACGCATCCCGATGACGACGAGGTGACGATCATCACCACCTGCGGTCGCGGGGGGCCAAGTTACGAGGTGCGTTTGTTCGATCCGCTCGATCCCGATCGTCAAGTGCCGCCGGGAACGGTCGGGCAAATCGCGGGCCGCGGTGCTGCATTAATGCTCGGCTATCTTGATAACCAGACAGCGACAGAACAAAGCTTCAACAGCGACGGTTGGTTCCTATCGGGCGATCTCGGGGTCTTTGACGAGCGCGGTAATCTCAGGATCGAGGGCCGTCTCAAGGACATAATTATCCGCGGCGGCCACAACATCTACCCTGCCATGATCGAAGCGCTGGCGTTGCGGCATCCGGATGTTACCAAGGCGGCAGCCTTTCCGGTCGCCGACGAGCGTCTCGGCGAACGCGTCTGCTTGGCGATTATCGGGACGATCGCCGAAGAGGCGATACTGCAGCACCTTCGTACCGAAGGACTGTCGAAATACGACATGCCTGAATTCTTTATTCGCGTGGACACATTCCCGCTGACCGCCAGCGGCAAGATTCTCAAGCGCGAACTGGTGCAAATGGTTAAGCGCGGCGAGCTCTTGCCGCAGCCTGTCCGCTTCGACCGCTCGAAGGAAGTCGCCTGATGACCGTCTATCTCGCACGTCGGGAAGCAGTGGCCATCCTGACGCTCGATCGCCAGGACGTGCTCAATGCGCTCTCGTTCGCGATGTTGCGCGAGATCGGCGACGCGATCGATCAGGTCGCGCAATCGGACGCGCGGGCGTTGATCGTGACCGGAGCTGGCCCCAAGGCATTCTGTGCTGGCGCCGACATCAAAGAGCTGCGCGGGCGCAGTTTGCTGGATCAGAAGCGCGGCTCCGAGCTTGGCCAAGGCGTTTTCGCCAAGTTGGACGCTCTGCCGGTGCCGTCGATCGCGGTCATCAACGGCCACGCCTTCGGCGGTGGGTTTGAATTTGCCATGGCATGCACGTTTCGTCTGGCCGCGCGCCAGGCGAAGATCGGCTTGCCCGAGATTAAACTCGGCTTGATCCCCGGTTATGGCGGCACGCAGCGCCTGCCCCGGCTGGTCGGCGAGGCGCGCGCCCTCGAAATCATCATGACCGGCCGCACCGTGGATGCCGAAGAGGCGTTTCGCATCGGGCTTGTAAATCGGTTGATTGACGGCGAGCCGCTCGAGGCCGGCATTGCTTTCGCCCGTGAGCTCACCGGATTCAGCTTGAGAACCCTCGAATTTGCCCGTGACGCGGTTCGTCTCGCCGCGGATCTTCCGCTCAGCGAGGGCCTCAAGGCGGAAGCGGAGCTTTCGACGCTGGCCTACCGGACCGCGGATGCCGAGGAAGGCATGGCGGCCTTCGTCGAAAAAAGGAAACCGGATTTCCGCGATGCGTGATGGTTGGATCATAGTGACCGGCGCCAGCCGCGGCATCGGGGCGGCGATCGCCAGCGATCTCGCGAGGCGCGGCGCCAAGGTGGCGGCCTTGTCGCGATCCGGCAATGCTTCCGCAGGTCTGCGGGGAATGGCCTGCGACGTCTCCGACGAGGCTGCGCTTGCCGGGGCGTTCGAAACGCTGAGCAATGACGGCTCCATCGTCGGCATCGTGAACAACGCAGGTCAGCATCGTGGTGGACCCAGCGCTGCGCTCAAGACCGAAGATTTCGATGGTCTGATGCGGCTCAATGCGACCTCCGTCTTTGTCGCAAGCCGCTTGGCTTATCCCTACCTCGTCAAATCGGGCGGCGGGACGATCGTCAACATCGGCTCGTTCTTCGATAAGCTTGGCGTAGCCGAAAATCTTGCCTATAGCGCGTCAAAAGCCGCCGTGGGGGCAATCACGCGTTGTCTGGCGGTCGAATGGGCGCGCGACAAAATCCGCGTGTTGAATGTCGCCCCGGGCTATATCGAAACCAATCTCAATCGCGATTGGCTGGCTACTGACCGCGTGCAGTCCTGGATCAAGCGCCGAATTCCAGTCGGCCATGCAGGCCAGCCGGATGAGGTCGCGCGAGTTGTCGGATGCCTGATGGCCGAAGAGATCGACTTTCTCAGCGGCGAGACGATTTATATCGACGGCGCGCATGGAATAAACCATTGATGAAAATCTTCCAGCAGATCGAGCAGCGCCGAAAGTGGGCAGAGGACGAGCAGATCCTGCTCGATCAGGTGCGCCGTACCGCTAATACCGTCATCGCGCCGAATGCGGCTCGCTACGACCGCGAGGAAGCCTTCCCGCAGGAAAGCGTCGACGCTGTTAAATCGCTTGGGCTCAACGCGATTTTCGTGCCGGAAGCCTATGGCGGCGCGCCGATGTCCTACCGGCTTTATCTCGCGGTCGTGCAAACGATTTCGGAAGCATGTGCGTCGACCGGAATCATCTATGCCACTAATTTTCATGGCATGAAACCGCTGATCGATTTCGGCACGGAGCAACAAAAGAAACGGTTGTTGCCGCGCGTGGCCGAAGGAGCGCTCGCGTCGCTCGCCATCACAGAAGCGGTGGCCGGCTCCGACGCCACCGCCATGAAGATGCGATTTACTCCCGACGGCGATGATATCATTGTCGATGGCGGCAAGCTGTTTATCACCAGCGGCGACGTCGCGGATCTGCTGCTCGTTTTCGGGAAATGGAGCGCGATCGAGGATCCGAAACAGGCGATTTCCGCGCTCATCATCGAGAAGGGCGTTCCGGGCTTCGAAGTGGTGCGGGTCGAGGAAAAGCTCGGTCACCGCGCCTCATCCACGGCGGAGCTCGCCTTCAACGGTTGCCGGGTTCCGCGTGCAAATCTTCTTGGGCAACCGGGTGAGGGGCTTGCCCTGCTGCTGGCCTCGCTCAACAAGTCGCGGCCGAGCATTGCGGCACACGCGCTGGGAATTGCCACCGCCGCCTTCAAGGACATGGTTGCCTATATGAATACCCGCGCGGTCGCAAAACGTCACGTCATCGATTTTCAGGCCAATCAATTCCTCATCGCGGATCTCGCGGCTGAGCTCGCGATGACGGAGTCGTGGCTGGACTATGTCGCCAGTCTCATCGACGGTGCTGCAACCGATTTCGGATTAGAGGCCTCGATTGCCAAGCTGCGGGCCAGCGATCTGGCTATGCGCATGACGACAGAAGCGGTGCAGATGCACGGCGGCTACGGCTATATCCGCGACTACCGTGTCGAGCGCTTGATGCGCGACGCGAAAATCACCCAGATCTGGGAAGGCACCAATCAGGTGCATCGTCAGCTGATTGGGCGAAGTTTTATCGACAAATGACGTTAGCCATTCATATCATTGGAATTTGCGGCGCCGCGGGTACCATGGATGCCGGCACTGCGATCGTTGCCGCCGGCACGTCGGCTTATGCGCCGGCGCGGCGCGCAGTGGTTGCCAAAATGCAAGAGAAAGTCTTGTGAGACCTCTCCAAGGCGTGCTCGTTCTGGACTTTTCCACGCTACTGCCGGGGCCGATGGCGACATTGCTCCTGGCTGAAGCCGGCGCGGAAGTCGTCAAGATCGAGCGCCCGGGCAGCGGCGAGGAGATGCGCGGTTATGTTCCGCGTTGGGGCGCCGACAGCGTCAATTTCGCAATGCTCAATCGCGGCAAGAAAAGCGTCGCCCTCGACCTAAAGAATCCGGAACAACGCGCCAAGTTGGACCCTTTGGTCGCACGTGCCGACATCATCGTCGAGCAGTTCCGGCCGGGTGTTATGCAACGACTCGGCCTCGATTATGAAAGCGTCGCTAAGGTCAATCCGCGCATCATCTATTGTTCGATTACCGGCTACGGACAAACCGGGCCGAAGCGTGATGCCGCGGGGCACGACCTGAATTACATCGGTGATGCCGGTCTTCTTGCGTTGTCGATGGGGAATGGAGATCAGCCTGTGGTTCCGCCCGCGCTGATCGCCGATATTGCGGGTGGCGCTTACCCCGCAGTGATGAACATTCTGCTGGCCCTGACCGAGCGCGCTCAGACGGGCAAGGGCCGCTATCTCGATATCGCCATGACCGACAATCTCTTCCCCTTCATGTATTGGGCGCTGGGCGAAGGGATCGCAACCGGTCAATGGCCGGGCAACAGCGGCAGCCTCGTGACGGGCGGGACCGCCCGGTATCGGCTTTATCCGACGCGCGACGGCCAAGTCGTGGCTGCCGCGCCGATCGAGCATAAGTTCTGGCAGAATTTCTGCAGCATCATCGAAATCGAGCTGCAATACGCCGACGACAAGGACTCCGCCGCCACAGCGGCGCGCGTCGCTGCGATCATCCGCGGCAAGGATGCCGTGCATTGGGAAAATCGCTTTCGCGAGCAGGATTGCTGCTGCACCGTGGTCAAGAGTGCACGCGAGGCGGTGACCGATCCGCAGTTCGTCGCTCGAGGCCTGTTCGCGCATATGCTGATCAACACTCAAGGCCAAGTCATACCGGCGCTTCCCGTTCCGGTGAGTGATGCTTTCCGTGCTTCGTCCGATACGCCCGTCCCGGCGCCGCCGCTGGGTGCCCACAATGCGGATTACATTGAATGAGAGCGGTCTACGTTCGCGCCGAAGTTTGAGAGTGGCTACAGTTTGGGCACTCGAATGTTTGTTGTTCCCAGACCGGCTATCGGTACACACAAGCCATGCCGATAATTGTCTTAATAAGAAATATGGCATAGCATTGCTATATCTTTAAGCACCGGAGAATTTTTGCGTGCGTGGGTTGTCGGATAAGGTCGTAATCGTAACGGGCGGCGGCGGCGGAATCGGAACGGCGACCTGTCAACGATTTGCCCAAGAAGGCGCCAAAGTCGCCGTGTTCGATATCGACGCGAATTCAGCCGGTCGGACTGCCGCGCAGATCGTTGAAGCGGGGGGCAAGGCCGAAGCCTTCGCTTGCGATATCACCGAGCATGCGGCTTGTCAGAGAGCGGTGGGCTCCGCAGAGATGGCAATCGGCCCTGTCGATATCCTCGTGAACAATGCCGGTTGGGACGTGTTTCGGCTTTTCGTGGAGACCTCTCCGTCGGACTGGCAGAAGATCTTTGGCATCAATTTGACTGGCGCACTCAACATGCATCATGTGGTGCTTCCGGGCATGGTCGAGCGACAGCGCGGCCGCATCGTCAACGTCTCCTCGGATGCAGCGCGCGTGGGTTCTTCCGGCGAAGCGGTCTACGCGGCGTGCAAGGCGGGCTTGATCGGTTTTTCCAAGACCATCGCGCGTGAGCACGCACGCCATAACATCAACGTGAACGTGGTTTGCCCGGGCATCGTGAACACGAAGCTCTATGCGGAATACAAGAAGGGCGCGCGCAATCCGGACAAGCTCGACGACGCCTTTCGCCGCGCCATTCCGCTCGGCCGCCTCGGCGAGCCGGCGGATCTGCCGGGCGCAATCTGTTTCCTCGCCAGCGACGACGCCGCCTATATCACCGGGCAAGTGATGAGCGTATCGGGCGGCCTCACGATGGCCGGCTAACCAAAAGCGGAAGCCATGACCTACGAAGATATCCTCTTTCAAATCAGCGACGGCATTGCGCACATCACAATCAACCGGCCGCAAGTGATGAATGCGTTTCGCGGGCGCACCTGCGAAGAGCTGATCGATGCGTTCAACCGGGCCGGCTGGGACAAGTCGGTGGGCGTCATTGTCTTAGGCGGCGCCGGCGACAAGGCTTTCTGCACCGGTGGCGACCAATCGGCGCATGAAGGTCAGTATGACGGCCGCGGCATCATAGGGCTTCCGGTCGAGGACTTGCAGTCCATTATCCGCGACGTGCCCAAACCAGTGATTGCGCGCGTCCAGGGTTTTGCAATTGGTGGCGGCAACGTGCTCGCGACGCTTTGCGATTTCACGATCGCCTCGGAGAAAGCCGTCTTCGGGCAAGTCGGACCGAAAGTCGGGTCGGTCGATCCGGGATTCGGCACCGCCTATCTCGCGCGTGTGATCGGAGAAAAAAAGGCTCGCGAAATCTGGTACCTATGCCGTCGCTACACGGCGAATGAAGCGCTCGCTATGGGACTGATCAACAAGGTTGTACCGCCCGATGAGCTAGATGCCGAGATCGGCCGCTGGTGCGCGGAGATTTTGGAGCGCAGCCCGACCGCGATTGCCATCGCGAAGCGCTCGTTCAATGCCGATAGCGATAACATAAGAGGCATCGCAGCGATGGGGATGCAGGCGCTCAGCCTCTATTACCAGACCGAGGAATCACGCGAGGGTGTCCGCGCCTTCACCGAAAAGCGCAAGCCGAATTTCCGACGCTACGTGCGGTAGAGGAATAAATTATTCTACGCGTGGGTAATTTCGATAGGGACAACGTCAGGGTTTAGGTTCTCGGAACACACAGGCTTGACTGATTTTTTGGGCGATGATGGCTCTTAAGATCACATCTTTGCGATGAATTCGCAACATACATGGCCGGATATGGACGCAGGCTCCAAGCCTACTCTGCTTTTTCCCTGCATCTAAGCCGAATCTAATTCGGTACACACAGGATTGCACGGACGTTCAATTTTATGGACGTCCCCCTCTAAGCTTATTCCCAGTTCCATGCCGTTAGGCAACACTGTTGGCGTTGTACCGCGACGTAATTAGAACAATTTTGCCGAGCACGCGACGCTCTCGCACACAGCACAACGCTGCTGCCGCCTGCTCTAGCGGGTAAACCGCAGTAACCGGAGCCCTGAGCTTTCCGTTTCTCCAGAGCTCGAAGATATCTTGCTGCGCGCGCCGCACTTTATCGGGTGCCTGATTCCGATAGTCACTCCAATGAAGGCCGATCGCCGCAATGTTTTTGATCAACAGGTAGTTTGAACGGATCGTCGAAGGGCCGACTGATGTAAAGCCAACGACAACGATTCGGCCGGACCAAGCGAGCGCACGGAGACAACCGTCGAAGACCGTACCGCCGATAGTCTCAATAATTAAATCCGCGCCATGTCCGCCAGTCGCGGTACGAACTTCCGCGCGTAAGGCATCCGGAAGACCGGGACGATCGAGCAAAATGACGCTATCGGCGCCGTTGTTAATTGCGAACGCAGCTTTGGCTGGGTTCATACATCCCGCCAGTACGCGCCCTCCATAGGCTTTCGCGAGTTGGATCGTGGCGGTGCCCACAACCCCCGTCGCACCGGTTACGAACACTGTCTCACCGGCTTTGAAACCGCCACGCTCGAACAATGCGAAGTGTGCCGTCTGAAAGCCGAGACCCAGACCGATGGCGTCGAGGAAACTGAGACCGTCCGGCAGGCGATGACAGAGGGCTATAGGCACTGCAATTTGCTCCACGTAGCCGCCATTTTCGATATAGGCGAGAACACGATCACCGACGCGAAAATCGGTCACGCCGGCCCCCACGGCGCTTACGACACCGGCGACTTCCTTTCCGGGACTAAAGGGAAGCGGTGCCAAAATCTGGTAAACGCCGCGAACCACGAGGAGATCAGGGTAGTTCACGCCAGCCACATGGACGTCGATCTGCACCTCGGACGGCCTGACAATCGGGGGCGGTACCTCGACAGACTGCAGCCCTTCCGGCTCGCCATGATTAAGGATGTGGACCGCGCGCATAAATTCACATCCGTGCTGCGATGAGATGGTTGTCGACGCCGAGCGACGGAGAGGACTTTGCACGCGTCCGGTCGCGGAATGCCTTCTCGATCGGCATCGGTAGCGCAGACATCATCTCCGCTCCGGCTGCGGTCTGGCGACAAAATAGGTGGCGGGCTCGGAAGTACCCGGACATTCGATCTTGATGACTTCCGCTCCCGCTTCGGCACGAAACAGTCTCGCCAACGGCCCCGGCAACGGCGAACTGAAGTCAAGAATGCGGAGACCCGCGAGAGGCTGCATGATAGAGCTCAGGAGACGAGCGAGCGACTGATCACCAGTCGCTGGATGTCGTTGGTGCCCTCGTAAATCTTGGCACCCCGCACAGCGCGAAAAATACGCTCGACACCGAAGTCCTCCATATACCCGGCACCTCCGAGCGTTTGGATTGCGTCCGAGCAAACCCGTTCTGCGGTCTCGGTCGCGAACAGCTTTGCCATGGAGGCCTCACGTAAACACGCAAGTCCCCGGCTGCGCAGCACCGCGGCGTGAAGAACCAATTGCCGCGCCGCTTCAACATCGGTTGCCATATCGGCAAGCCGAAAGGCCACGGCCTGATGTTCGATGATGGGCTTGCCGAAGCTTTGGCGCTCTTGTGCATAAGCGAGCGCAATTTCAAGCGCAGCGCGGGCCATTCCGATTGACTGCGCCGCAATTCCTATCCGTCCGCCTTCCAGATTGGACAGGGCAATTCGGTAGCCCTGTCCTTCTTTGCCGAGCCGGTTTTCGATGGACAGAACAAGATCGTCAAAGTGAATCTCGCACGTGTCGGACGCATTCTGGCCCATTTTCTTCTCGATGCGGCCGACCCGATATCCCGGGCTGGCGGTCTCAACAATAAAGGCGCTGATGCCGCGCTTGCCCGCACCGGGGGTGGTGACGGCGAATACGAGAGCAAGATCGGCATTCTTGCCGGTAGTGATGAATTGCTTGGTGCCGTTCAGGACATAGTGATCGCCCCGCCGCTCGGCCCTTGTCCGCAGCGCTGCCACATCTGAACCGCCCTGCGGCTCGGTCAGGCAGAACGCGCAAAGTTGCTCACCACGCGCCATTGGCCGCAGATATTTCTCCTTTTGATCGGGAGTTCCGTATTCAAGAATAGGCATACAGCCAACCGAATTGTGACCGCTCATGATAGTCGAGACAGCCCCGTCACCTGCTGCAATCTCCTCGAGCGCCAACGCATAAGCGACGTAGTCGGCGTTCGCGCCACCCCATTCAGTCGGCACCGTCATTCCCAGAAAGCCAAGCGCGCCCATTTCCTTGAGCGCTTCTCTCGGGAAAGTTGATGTCCGCTCCCACTCTGCTGAAAAGGGAGCGAGGCGCCGACCAGCGAAATCCCGCGCCATGTCGCGGATCATCTCTTGTTCTTGAGTAGGGATCATCAATAATGGTGCCGTGAAGGGATTACCGCTAACTGATTATTAAACAATGATCGACACGCGGGCTTTGTCGAGTCAAGCGTGTCATCGGTTGCGCGGCCGCGATTCTCGCGGTCGGCGGCGAAAACGCCATAGTCACATTTTCAGGGATGGTGCATTGTTCCCAGACGGACTAACCATTTGGCATTGAATCCAGCAGCGCGGAGAGCGCTGCACTAGATGACAAGCGATGGCAACTATAAAAGGGAGGGGTGAATGCAGTTCGATCCAATCCTGCCACCGGCGCGGGTCAAAGCGATGAAGTTGCAGGGCTATTGGAGCGATCTGATCCTGATTGATTATTTTGAGCGGTGTTTGGCCGAAGTGCCCGACAAGACAGCGATTGTCGACTTCAATTCGATGTCGCAGACCGAGAGCCGTTTGACCTATCGTGATTTAGCCGCTCGCGTCGATTGCATCGCAGTTGGACTCATGCAGCTCGGTGTCGATAAAAATGATGTCGTCTCCTGCCAGCTCCCGAATTGGTGGCAATTTACTGCACTCACGCTCGCGTGTGGACGCATCGGCGCCGTGATCAATCCGATGATGCCGATTTTTCGTGAGCGCGAAGTGAAATTTATGCTGGGCTTGGCGGAGAGCAAGGTCTTCGTTGTTCCGCACGAGTTTCGCGGCTTCGATTATCCCGCGATGGTGCACGGCATACGCTCGGAATTGCCAGAATTGCACCACCTCCTTGTAATTGGGGGCGAGGGGGAAGAAAGCTTCGAGAAGTTTTTGCTCGATCCAAAGCGGATGAAAGACAAGGTGGCAAATACCCAATTCAGGGCGCGTCGGCCGACCGCCGATAACGTGATGCAGCTCTTATATACCTCAGGGACAACGGGGGAGCCGAAGGGCGTGATGCACACCGCCAACACGCTGTTATCAAACCTGCGGCCCTACGCTGAACGATTGCGACTAGGTCGCGACGATGTTATTCTGATGGCTTCACCGATGGCTCATCAGACCGGCTTCATGTACGGCTTGATGATGCCTATCATGCTCGGTGCGACCGCCGTACTGCAAGATATTTGGGAACCGAAGCGTGCCGCAAAGCGGATTGGTGATGAAGGTGTAACGTTCACGATGGCGTCGACGCCATTTCTCTCCGACCTCACCGACATTGTTGGTGCCGATGGCTATGACGTTTCGAGCTTGAGCATTTTTCTGTCTGCAGGAGCACCAATTCCGCGCATCCTCGTCGAACGAGCTACGCAAACGCTGAAGGCAAATATTGTCTCCGCCTGGGGAATGACGGAAAATGGTGCGGTCACGACTACAAAGCTCGATGATTCCCCGGAGAAAACCTTCCACATCGATGGTTGTCCGCTGCCGGGTATGGAAGTGCGAGTGACAGACCCCACAAACAATCCAGTGCCCGTTGGTGCAGAAGGTCTTTTGAAGGTACGTGGCTGCTCCAACTTCGTTGGCTATCTCAAGCGACCTCAGCTTTACGGCCATGACGCGGAGGACTGGTTCGACACCGGCGACCTCGCCCGTGTTGACGCAGAAGGTTATATTCGAATTACCGGCCGGTCGAAAGACATCATCATCCGCGGCGGCGAAAATATTCCGGTGGTTGAAATAGAAGGCCTGCTGTTTCGCCATCCGGCAATCCAGGCCGTCGCCATTGTTGGCTTTCCAGATCCCCGGCTCGTTGAACGCGCTTGCGCATTTGTCGTCCTGAAGCCGGGACAAACACTTTCACAGGAAGAAATGACCCGATTTCTTGAGCAAGAAAAACTTGCCAAGCAGTATCTGCCAGAACGCTTGGTGATCTTAGAAGACTTGCCACGCACCCCCAGCGGCAAGGTGCAAAAATTTAAATTGCGCGAAGTTGCCAAAAATTTCGGAAGCTAACAGCTGTCCTTTCCGAAAATCATATCCGGACGTATTGGTGATGCAGCCCAGCCAAGATCGGAATGGCGACAATGACGCCAGATCGTTGGACGGTTCGATGCAAGGGGCATCTTTCTGTAATGCCAAGTGGGTACGCGCTTGATTGTAATACGTCGCATAGGCGGAAAGAATTCGCCGCAGGTGCGCCTCGCTGAAGATGACCATTTGGTCCAGGCACTCGCTGCGCAAGGTGCCGATCAGACGTTCTGCATAGCCATTTTGCCATGGTGATCCAGGAGAGATCGGGCGAGGCCCCGGAAGCCTTCATAACGGTGACGTGAAATCCGCTTCCGTCCGCGGAAATCCGAAAATACTGCTAGGGCCCTTGATAGGGCAGAGATCTGCATGAATATAAAATGCACATTCAATCAAAAGCTTATCAAGAAGATTGGGCCCGGGAGGACTCGAACCTCCAACCAG
>DAIMKK010000013.1:16362-16837 GCA_036721745.1 Pseudolabrys sp.
TGACAGGCTCCCAGCCGGTTCGGTTCGACTGGGGCCATTCTCGACCTCCGAGCAGGCCGTTATGAGCGGCCTGCTTGACCCGGAGATCTCAGCAATAATCGGTGTTTTTCGTCACACTCGACGACGTTTGTTCACATCCGTTCACGGGGTTTCTGTGGTCAATCTGTGATCCGTTCTCGATAGGTGCGGACGAGCTTGGGAGCAACTAAACGTCTCCGCTATGCCTGCGAGAGGGGCCTGTCGGGACTCAACCATTCGTTCAGCTTTGACCACCGCCGCCGACCGGAGCTATTGCGGACCGCAATGGCGACCGCCTTCTTCTGGCCGACCAGCACGACCAATTTCTTACCCCGGGTGACGCCGGTATAGAGCAGGTTCCTCTGCAGCATGGTGTAGTGCTGAGTCATCACTGGGATTACGACGGCGGGGTACTCCGAGCCCTGGCTTTTATGAATCGTCGCAGCATAGGCTGGCA
>DAIMKK010000014.1:0-16697 GCA_036721745.1 Pseudolabrys sp.
CTCGGCTATTACGTGATGATCTCGATGACGCTCAACGTGTTCCGCATGATGCCGCCGGCGGACGCCAAATTGGCCTTCGCCGAGCCGAAATGACGAATCGTTACTTCATCTGCATGCCGCCCATGCCCGGCATGGCATGATCGTGGTCGCCGCCGACGGTCTTGGCGCCGATGCCCTCGATGGCGAAATCGACCTCGACTTTACCGGCCTTGGCGAATTCAAGCGTCGCCTTGAAACGCTCGCCTTGCATAAGTTGCTTCTTCAGGTCGACCAGCATCACGTGATAGCCGCTCGGGTCGAGCGTGACGGTCTGCCCTGGCTTGATCTCGATGCCGCCGGCGACCGGCCGCATCTTCATCACACCGCCTTCCATTTTCATCTCATGGATTTCGAAGCTGTTGGATATGTCCGAGGAGCCGCCGACCAGGCGGTCGGGCGCGGTTCCGCTATTGGTGATTTTCATGTAGCCGCCGCCGACGCTAGCGCCCTTCGGCGTGGCGCGCGCCCAAGGGTGGTCAATTTTCAAACTACCGACGGTATAGTCGTGAGCGAGTGCCGCCGACGTCGCCAGAGCGGCGAAAACGGCGGCGACAAAGAATGTAGTCCGGGTCATTTCAGTCTCCTGACGATGCAGCGCACGCTTGCGTGAAGCGCAGCATGCGTATGGATTTTCGGGAAAAGAAATCTGAAAATCAGCCCGCGGGCGGCGCGCGCGGGACTTGCGGGCTTCGAACCGCCACTCGGATGACGCGCTCGATCGCGGGCACCGGCATCATCGCAACGGCGCGCGTCAGGGCAAGGATGACCGTCCCTGCCAGCGGGCCGGCCAAAGTCTGCGTGCAGCAATGCGTCCCGCAACCGGCGGCGCAGGGGCAGCCGCTGTCGTGACCGGCGGGCGTCGGTGCGCCATCGGCGGACATCGCCGCGGCGCACAGGCTCGACTCGAAGGGTCCGGCCGCGACAGACAGCGGCAATAGCAGCGCCTGCAACGCGACCACATAAGCCGCGAACAGCGCGATGACCCGCCGGGATCGGGTGCATTGGCTCATCGCCGGCAGTCTAGTGGGATGGCGAATGAGCGTCTACATAAGCCGCGGCGTGCTCCCATCCGGTCGAACCGCGGCGCGCGCCGTGATAGAGTCCTCCGTCATGAACGGCGATAGAACGTCTTCGTCCGATAGCGGGTCGCGGGTGGTGAAGTTCCCCGGCGGCCAGGCCGCCGCGGACAAACCGGCGAAGGTTCCCTCGCCTGTGGACGACCTTGCCAAATTCGAGCGCGGCGAGGGCACCGACGACTATCGTCATCGTATGACCGTCAATATCTTGGCTTTCGTATTCGTCCTCGCTTTGATTGGCGCCGGCCTATGGCTGGCCGACACCATGGCGCAGATGCGCAAAAACCAGGATTGCGTACTGTCGGGGCGGCGCGGTTGCACGCCGGTAGAGGTGAATAAGGACCGTTGGTGAAGCCGACGCGCGGGCAGCCGGCACCGGCCGTGCGATTTGCCACTTTTTCCATCAAATGCCCGCCGCCATTGAACTTAAGGCGGCGCTTCGCTATACGGGCTGCCAACCGTATGCCGGTGAATGGCCGTGCCGGGGGGCTAGCGCGCGGAACCGGGCACCTTGGCCGTCCGATCGCCAGAACCCCAAATCAATCAGAGAGTTACCGATGTCTTCGACGTTTGACACCATCGCCAATATTATCGCCGAGACCTGCGATATTCCGCGCGATTCCATCACGCCCGAAAGCCACGCCATCAACGATCTCGGCATCGACAGCCTCGATTTCCTCGACATCGCATTCGCCATCGACAAGGCGTTCGGCATCAAGCTGCCGCTCGAGCAGTGGACGCAGGAGGTCAATGACGGCAAGGCCACCACCGACCAGTATTTCGTGCTCAAAAATCTGAGCGCCCGCATCGACGAACTCGTCGCTGCCAAGGGGGCCTAATCCGCCTCAGAGCCATATGCGTATCGAGTATTTTCATCTGATCGATCGGATCGTCGACCTCAATCTCGCCGACCGCAAGATCAGCAGCGAGGCGAAGGTTCCGGAGACGAGCACGATCTTCGAGGGCCATTTCCCCGGCATGCCGTTGATGCCCGGCGTGCTGCTGATCGAGGCGATGGCGCAGACCGGGGGCTGGCTGGTGGTGGCGCTCAACCGCTTCGAGCGTATGGCGCTGCTCGCAGCGGTGAAAGAGGCAAAGCTGCGCACATTCGTCAAGCCGGGCCAGATGCTGTCGATCGAGGCCCACTTGGAGCACGAAGGCTCCGGTTACGCGGTGGTCGTCGCAAAAATCAGGACCGAGCGCAGAGAGGTTTGCGAGGCCTCGATAACGTTCCGCGTCCTCGATTTCCCCAATGCCGAAATGAAAAAGAATATGTGTGACTTTGCAGCCGGGATCGGACTGCAAGTCGGGGCACCCGCCGATGGCTGAGGCCGACCGCGAAGCCTGGATTACCGGTATCGGCATTGTCTCCTGTCTCGGCGAAGGACCGCAAGCGCATTGGCAGAAGCTAATGGAGGCGCATCCGAGCGCCGACACGACGACGTTTGCGCCTTACGTCGTGCATCCGTTGGCGCCGGTGAATTTCGACTCGCAGATTCCGAAGAAGGGCGATCAGCGCCAGATGGAAGCCTGGCAGCGCATCGGCACCTATGCCGCCGGCCTTGCGCTCGATAGCGCCGGCGTCAAGGGCAAGACCGATATTCTCTCGCACATGGACATGATCGTCGCCGCCGGCGGCGGCGAACGCGATCTTGCCGTCGACAGCACAATCCTTTCCGGCCTGCCGCAAGCGAAAGATCCCGCCGCCTACCTGAACGAACGGCTGATGAGCGATCTGCGGCCAACTCTGTTCCTGGCGCAACTGTCCAATCTGCTCGCCGGCAATATCTCGATTGTGCATGGTGTCACCGGCTCTTCGCGCACCTTCATGGGCGAGGAATCGTGCGGCGTCGATGCCGTGCGCGTCGCTTTCGCGCGCATTTCGGCAGGACAGAGCGACATCGCGCTGGTCGGCGGCTCCTACAATGGCGAGCGGCCGGATCTGCTGATGCTCTATCAATTCGCCGATTTCGCCCTGAAGGATCGTTTCGCGCCCATATGGGAGCGCGGCGATAAAGGCGGCGTCGCGCTCGGCTCGCTCGGCGCCTTCGTTGTGATCGAAGAGCGCGGCCATGCCGAGGCGCGCGGAGCCAAGCCATTGGCGCGGCTATCGGCGGTCTACTCCGATCGTTCCAAACGCGCTCCCGCCGATGTCACCGCGGCACTCGCGCGGTTATGGGACAAGATCAAGAACCGGATAAAATCCGGTCATGCGGCGGCGCTTTCGGGGGCGAGCGGCGCCGCGGCCGCGACCGCTGGAGAACGGGACTTTCTGGCGGCGCATCCCGACCTTGCCGTCCGCGCCACAGGTTCTTATCTCGGGCATGGGGCGGAGCCGCAATTCGTCATGAACGTGGCGCTGGCGGCGGTCGCACTCAAGCATGGTAGCCTGTTTCCGCCCTGCGACTCGACCGGACTAGAGAAGCCGATGGCCGGCGATCTGCAGCAAGTCGTGGTGACCGGGGTCGGGCACTGGCGGGGCGAAGGCCTCGCGCTGCTCGAACGGGCCGGCTGAGGGAGGGCGAAAGATGCCGTCATCGAAGGACCGACAAGGCCGGCCGACCGTGGTGGTGACCGGCCGTGGCGTGATCACCTCGCTCGGCGCCGGCAAGACCGACAACTGGGCCAAGCTAACCGGCGGCGAATCCGGCATTCGCGCCATCACCCGTTTCTCGACCGACGGCCTGCGCACCCGCATTGCCGGCACTATCGATTTCCTGCCGCCGCAAAGCTCCACAGCCGCGTTGACCGAACGCTTCGCCGAGCTTGCCACCGAGGAGGCGATTGCCGAATCCGGCATCGGCGCCAAGGGCGATTTTCCCGGGCCGCTGTTTGTGGCGGTGCCGCCGATCGAGGTCGAGTGGACGCAGCGGATCGAAATCGCGGCCAAATCGGGCGCCAATGACAAAGTATCGTACAACGACCTGCTGCGCGCGAGCATTGACTTCCCCAGCTACCACGAACGTTTCCTCATCGGTTCGGTCGCCGACCATCTGGCCGACAAATTCGGCAGCAAAGGCTCGCCGATCTCGCTGTCCACCGCCTGCGCCTCGGGCGCCACCGCCATCCAGCTCGGCGTCGAAGCGATCCGGCGCGGCGAGACCGACGCCGCGCTTTGCGTAGGCACCGACGGCTCGATCAGCCCGGAAGCGCTGATCCGCTTTTCCTTGCTCTCGGCTTTATCCACCAGCAACGACGTGCCGCAAGCCGCGGTCAGACCGTTCTCCAAAAATCGCGACGGCTTCGTCATGGCGGAAGGCGCCGGCGCGCTGGTACTCGAGAGCTATGATTCGGCCAAGGCGCGCGGCGCCAAAATTCTCGGCGTGCTGGAAGGCTGCGGCGAGATGACCGATGCGTTCCACCGCACCCGCTCCAGCCCCGACGGCAAGCCGATCATCGGCTGCATCGCCAACGCGATCAAGGACGCCGGCCTCGTCCCCGACAACATCGACTACGTCAACGCGCACGGCACCAGCACGCCGGAAAACGACAAGATGGAATATCTCGGCTGTTCCACGGTATTCGGCGAGCGCATGAAGAGTATTCCGATCTCCTCCAACAAATCCATGATTGGCCACACGCTGTCGGCGGCCGGCGCTGTCGAGGCGGTGATCACACTGCTCACGCTGCACCATCAGCGCATTCCGCCGACCATCAATTACAACATTCCGGACCCGGCGATCCCGCTCGACGTGGTGCCGAACAAGGCGCGCGACGCGCGGGTCACGCACGCCATTTCGAATTCGTTCGGCTTCGGCGGGCAGAACGTCTCGCTGGTGATGGGCTTGGAGCCGGCGGCGTAACGCCGCCCCTTCCGCCATGCGCGCCTTAAGACTCATCGCCGATCGCACACTCGAACTTGCCGACGTGCCCAGCCCGCCGCCGCCGGGCGCCGGCGAGGTGCAAATCCGCATCAAGGCGGTTGCGCTCAACCACCTCGACCTGTGGGGTTTTCGCGGCATGGCTTTCGCCAAGCGCCAGTTGCCTTTGGTGGTCGGCGCCGAGGCTTCCGGCGAGATCGCGGCTCTGGGCCCAGGCGTTACCGGCTTCACGCCGGGCGACAAAGTGGTGATGTACGGCGCCATGACCTGCGGGCAGTGCGCCGCCTGCCGCGAGGGCCGCGATAATTTGTGCGAAAACGTCGGCGGCATCATGGGTTTCCACATCGACGGCTTCGCGCGCGAACTGATCAACTTGCCGGCGCGGCTGGTGATCCCGGTGCCGGCGGGCGTATCGCTGCGCGATGCCGCCTGCGCGCCGATCGCCTTCGGCACCACCGAGCACATGCTGTTCGACAATGCCAAGCTCAAGCCGGGCGAGACTATTCTCGTGCATGCCGGCGGCTCCGGCATCGGCTCGGTTGCCATCAAGATGGCTAAAGCGATCGGCTGCACCGTCATCACCACGGTCGGCGACGACGCCAAAGCCGAAAAGGCCAAGACGCTCGGCGCCGATCATGTCATCAACTACAAAACCGAGCGTTTCGAGGGCGTCACCCGCAAGCTCACCGCCAAGAAGGGCGTCGACGTGGTGTTCGAGCATGTCGGCGGCGAGGCTTTCAACGCCTCCCTGCTCTGCCTCAAACGCGGCGGCCGGCTGGTGACCTGCGGCTCGACCGCGGGACCGATCGTCACCATCAATCTGATGCAGTTGTTCCAGCAGCAGTACAAGATTTTCGGTTCGTTTGGCGCCTCGATACGCAATATCCGCGACAGCCTGTCCAAGATCGCCGCCGGCATGGCGCCGATCATTGACTCCGAGTTCGCGCTGGCCGATTTCGAACGCGGCCTGGCGCGGATCGAAAGCCGGCAGGTGTTCGGCAAGGTGATCGTGAATTTCTAATGCCCAATTCGTACAGGCGAACGATCCAGCGGGCGCGTCGCGGCGCAAAACGCGCCGGCAACGCGTTGGTCGGGACGTTGGCGGTCGCCCTGCTCAAGGGCCTGCGGCACTCCGATCCCGACAGGATGGCCGATTTCGCCGGCTGGCTGATGCGCACGATCGGTCCGTTACTACCGGAGCAGCGCGTCGCACGCGATAATCTGAAGGCGGCGTTTCCGGAAAAAACTGCGGCGGAGATCGAAAGAATTCTGCGCGGCGCCTGGGACAATCTCGGGCGCATGGGCGCCGAATTCGCCCATCTCGACCGGTTGTGGGATTACGATCCGGATCTCCCGGATCGGCCGAGTCGTTACGACATTTCGCGCGAGAATCTCGATCGCGCCATTCGGTTTGCGGCCGACGGCAAGCCGGCGCTGATCTTTGCCGCCCATCTCGCCAATTGGGAGCTGCCGGCGATATCCGCCGCTGCGGCAGGCGTCGACAGTGCCGTGCTCTACCGGCGGCCCAATATCGCGGCTATCGACCGCTGGCTGACAGAGACGCGCACAGCCAGCATGGGCGAGCTGATCTCGACCGGCCTGGAGGCGCCGCTGAAGCTCGCCGAAGCGCTCGCGCGCGGCGCCCATGTCGGCATGCTGGTCGATCAGTATTACGTGCGCGGCGTCGAGGTAACTTTTTTCGGCCGCCGCACCATGGCCAATCCGCTGCTGGCGCGGCTCGCACGCCATTTCGATTGTCCGATCCATGGAGTGCGCATGATCCGCCTGCCCGGGCATCGGTTTCGCGGTGAGATCACCGAGGCGATCAAACCGGCGCTCGACGTCGAAGGCAAGATCGACATCGCCGCCACCACGCAGATCATCATCGGCGTGATCGAAGGTTGGATCCGCGAGCATCCCGAGCAGTGGCTCTGGCAGCACCGCCGCTGGCGGCCGGAAGACGCAAAGGCAGTATAAGTACCGACCGGCAAGGGCGATCAGGTCTTGGTCGGAAGCCCGGCCGCCTTCCAAGCGATGATGCCGCCGGCAAGATGGGATTTATAGGGAAAGCCGCTGTCCTGGGCGGCGAGCGAGGCCGTCACCGAGCGGCGGCCGGAGCGGCAGGCGAACACCACTTCTTTGCCTAGCGGATCCGGGATGGCGGCCGGATCGAAGGCGGAGAGCGGCACGATCACCGCGTCGGGATAGCTTTCCACCGACGTCTCGTTCGGCTCGCGCACATCGACCAGCAACATGCGGCCTTCGGTTAAGCCCGCCGCCACCTGCTCAGGTGTCAAATTCTGCACTTCGTCAGCGCGCGGTATTTCGTCGGCCATAACGCAACTCCGGTGACCCTATGGCCGTTGTTTTAGCCGGAATTAATTACACCGTCACCTGTGTCCCCACCTCGACCACCCGCCCGGTCGGGATCTGGAAATAGTCGGTGGCGTCATTGGCGACGCGCGTGAGCGCGATGAATAGCCGGTCCTGCCAGCGCGGCATGCCGGAATGGGGCGCCGGCTTGAGCGTGCGGCGCGACAGGAAGAACGACGTCGACATGATATCAAACTGCCAGCCTAGCTTGCGTGCGATCGCCAGCGCCTTCGGTATGTTCGGTGTCTCCATGAAGCCGAAGCGCAAGTTCACCCGCGAGAATGTCTCGCCCACCGGCTCGATGCGCACCCGTTCCGCTGCGTTGACGCGGGGTGTATCGGCCGTCTCGATGGTGAGGATGACGTTCTTCTCGTGCAGCACCTTGTAGTGCTTGAGGCTGTGCATCAGCGCGGTCGGCGCGCTCAATGGATCGCTGGTGAGGAACACCGCGGTGCCGGGCACGCGCACCGGCGGCTTTTTTTCCAGGCTGGCGACCAGGAACTCGAGCGGCGTTTCCTGGCGTCGCGTCTTCTCGAACAGCAGCCGGCTGCCGCGCTTCCAGGTGTACATCAACGTCATCACCAAGGCGCCGAGCGCAAGCGGCATCCAGCCGCCCTCCACGATCTTGAGCAGGTTGGCGGCGAGGAACGTGAAATCGATGAACAGGAACGGCAACATCAGCGCCAAGGCCCAAATCAGACGCCAGCGCCACACCCGCCAGATCACCACGATCGCCATCATGGCGGTGACCACCATGGTGCCAGTAACGGCAATGCCGTAGGCAGAGGCGAGCGCGCTCGACGAACGGAACAGCGCCACCAGCAACAGGACGCCGATCAGCAGCAGCGTGTTCACCCGCGGCATGTAGATCTGTCCGAACAGCGATTCCGAGGTGTGACGGATCTCCAGGCGCGGCAGCAGGCCGAGTTGGATCGCCTGTTGCGTAAGCGAATAGGCGCCGGTGATCACCGCCTGGCTGGCGATAACGGTCGCCGCGGTCGCCAGCACCACCATCGGCAGCAGTGCCCAGTGCGGATAAAGCAGAAAGAACGGGTTCTCGATTGCTTTGGGGTTGGCCAGCACCAACGCGCCCTGCCCGAGATAATTGATCAGCAGCGCCGGTAGGACGACAACCAGCCAAGCGAAACGGATCGGGCTGCGGCCGAAATGCCCGAGGTCAGCATAGAGCGCTTCCGCGCCGGTCACCACCAGGAACACAGCGCCGAGCGTATAGAAGCCGACGATTCCATGATTGAGCAGAAAGTGGATTCCGTAATACGGATTGAACGAGACCAGAACGTTGAAGTTTTGGCCGATATGCCAAAGACCGGCGATGGCAATCGCGGCAAACCAGATCAATGTGACCGGTCCGAACAAGGCCGCAACCTTCGCGGTGCCGCGCGATTGCGCCGCGAACAACACGATCAGGATAACGACCGTGATCGGCACAACAAATTCGTCAAACGCCGGTGTCGCGACCTTCAAGCCCTCGACCGCCGAGAGCACCGACAGCGCCGGCGTGATGATGGCGTCGCCATAAAATAGCGCGCCGCTGATGACGCCGAGCAGGATGACGATGGCCCCGCCGCGGGTACCGGCGAGCGCGCGCGAGGCGAGCGCCATCAACGCCAGCGTGCCGCCTTCGCCGTTATTGTCGGCGCGCAGCAGGACGAGCACGTATTTGGCGGTGACCACCAGCAGCAGCGCCCAGATGATCAACGACAGAATGCCGAACACGATCGGCTCGTTCACCACCTTGCCGGGTCCGGCGGCCGCCAGCACTGACTCACGCAAGGCATAGAGGGGACTTGTGCCGATATCGCCGTAGACGACGCCGATGCATCCAAGCGTGAGCGCCCAGAAGCCGGCCTTCACTGGCAGGTCGCTGCCGCCATTGGCCGCGACCGTGCCGCCGCTTGCCGCGGCAATCGTCTTAGACATGAGGGAGTGGCCTAGCGTTATTGCAATGCAAAAATTTTGAGACGCGGCTTATAACCTGCCGCGGGTGGCCCGGCATCATCATTTCCGCAAATCAAAAGCGCGAGCCATGCATAATGCGCAGGTCAGCAAAACAAGTTTATGTCGATTTATCAGTCGGTTAGTTCGAGCGCCTGTGGACAAAGCGGCTTCACTCAGACCGTCACTTGGGTGCCGACCTCGACCACGCGGCCGGTGGGAATCTGGAAGAAGTCGGTGGCATCGCTGGCCGAGCGTGCCAGCGCAATGAACAGATGATCCTGCCAGCCCGGCATGCCCGACTTCGCCGAAGGCTTGAGCGCACGCCGCGACAGGAAGAACGAGGTCGACATAATGTCGAATTGCCAGCCGTGCTTGCGCGCAATCGCCAGCGCTTTTGGCACGTTAGGCTGCTCCATGTAGCCGAACCTCAAGGCCACGCGCGAAAAACGCTTCGACAGCGGCGTGATCTGCACGCGTTCATCCTCGCGCACGCGCGGCGTGTCGGCGGTGATGATGGTGAGGATCACGTTGTGCTCGTGCAGCACTTTGTTGTGCTTGAGATTGTGCAACAAGGCGGTCGGCGCGAAATCCGGATCGCTGGTGAGAAACACCGCCGTGCCCGGCACGCTATGCGGGGGCTTTTTCTCGAGACTGTGCAGCAGCGTTTCGATCGGTACCTCGGTGCGCCGGGTCTTGCTGATCAGAATCCTGCTGCCGCGCCGCCAGGTCAGGATCAGCAGCACCAAGCTGGCGCCGAACAAGAGCGGCGCCCATGCGCCCTCGAACAATTTCATGAAATTGGCGGAGAAGAAAGTCACATCGACGATCACGAATGGCGCCATCAGCAGCGCCGCCTTCCACAGCGGCCAGCGCCAAAGCTGCCAGATCACGACGAAGGCGAGCAGCCCGTCCACCACCATGGTGGTGGCGACTGCGATGCCGTAGGCGGAAGCAAGCGCGCTCGAAGTGCGGAACAGTCCCACCAGCAACAGCACGCCGAGCAGCAGCGACACCGTTACGCGCGGAATATAGATCTGGCCGACATGGGAGGCCGAGGTATGCAGGATGGTGAGCCGCGGCAGCAAGCCGAGCTGGATCGCCTGATGCACCAGCGAATAGGCGCCGGTAATCACCGCCTGGCTCGCGATCACGGTCGCCGCGGTCGCCAGCACGATCATCGGCAGCAGGAAAGTATCCGGCACCAGCCGGTAGAACGGATTTTCGATCGCCATAGGATCGGCCAGCACCTTGGCGCCCTGACCGAAATAATTGATCAGCAACGCCGGCAGCACCAGGCAAAGCCAGGCAGTCTGGATCGGTTTGCGGCCGAAATGGCCAAGATCGGCATAGAGCGCCTCGCCGCCAGTGACGCAGAGAAATACCGCCCCGAGCGTTACCAACCCGATTGTGCCGTGCTCAATAAGGAATTCGACGCCGTAGAGCGGGTTAATGGCGGCGAGCACATGGGGATCGTCGAAAATATGCAAGGCGCCGGCGAACGCGATCGCGATGAACCAGACCACCATGATCGGGCCGAACATCGCCGCCACCTTGGCGGTGCCGCGGCTTTGCGCGGCGAACAGGCCGATCAGGATGGCGACCGCGAGCGGGGCGACGTAATCGCTGAAGGCCGGGCTTGCAAGCTTCAAGCCTTCCACCGCCGAGAGCACCGAAATCGCCGGCGTGATCACGCTGTCGCCGAGAAACATCGCGGCGCCGATGACGCCGACGACTAAGACGAATGCGGTGCGCCGCCCGATCGCGCGAGTGGCCAACGCCGTGAGCGAGAGCGTGCCACCCTCCCCGTTATTGTCGGCACGCAACAGGATCAGCACGTATTTCAGCGTCACCGTGATGATCAGCGCCCATAGGATCAGCGACAACACGCCGAGGACGGTGTCGCGGGTCACTGGCTGGTCATGGCTCGCCGCGATCGCCGCCTCGCGAAAGGCGTAAAGCGGACTGGTACCTATGTCTCCATAGACGACCCCGACGCTACCGAGCGCCAGCGCCACAAAGCTTTGCGGGGCTTCTCTGCCGCCATTAGCAATGCTGGCCTCGGCGGAAGCCGCGCTCTCATTCGCGCCGTTATTCATCGGGGTTGGTTCGTTCCGCCGCCGGGCTGGGAAGGCGGGCCTTATATCATCGCTACGTCTGAGAGAATACCGGGCCCTTTCTGCTGCCTGTTGACACGGATTGAGCAGCAGTAAAACCGGACTTCGATACCTTTATGGGGCCAAATCGGCCGGAATCGGCGGCTCTTCCCGCATCAGGGTAATGGTGACGCGGCGGTTCGGCGACATGAACGGGTTGTCGGGGAACAGCGGATCGGTGTCGGCCTTGCCGGCCACCATGAAGAAGTGTCCGGTCGGCACGCCTTCGCCGGACAGTACTTCGCGCACTGCGTTGGCGCGGTCGGCGGATAGCTCCCAAGGCCCATAGCCCGGCTTGTCCGGGATCTTGCTCGACGCGGTATGCCCGGTGATGGAGACGCGGTACGGCATCGCTTTGAGCGCCGGCGCGATCTTCTGGATCAGCTTGCGGGTTCGCTCATAGGGCTCCTTGGCGCCGTCCGGAAACATCGAGCGGCCGTCCTGGTCGACGATCTCGATATTGAGGCCCTGTTTGGTCTCCTCGACCATGATGTGCTTGGAGGCCTCGGTGATCTCCGGCATTTCCTGCAAAGCCTGGCGCAGCGAGGCCGAGGCCAGCGCGAATTTCTGATCCCTCTTCAAGCGGGCGCCGTAGCGGCGCTCTTTGTCTTCGTCGTCCGGCGTCGGCGTCGCGGACGCCTCGGAGGGATCGATATTTGCGGCATTCTTGAGTTTCGGCCGCGTCGGCAAGCCCAGCACCTCGATGATGCCGGAATAACGTGCCTGATCCTGCACGCCGAAGGCGTCGCGCATCGAACCGGCGACGATTTTCAGCTTCTGCTGGTCTTGGGTAGAGAACGCGACCAGCATCACGAAGAAGCTGACCAGCAACCCCATCAGGTCGGCGAAGGTCACGAACCAGCCGTGACCGCCACCGTGCGCTTCCTTGCGTTTAGCCATGTTTGCCGTCCCCGATCAGCCGCGTTACGCGGCCACCGCCTCCGCCGGTTTTTCTTCATCGGCTTCGCTGTGGCGATGCTTCTCGGGCAGGTAGGCGAGCAACATCTCGCGCACCAGAGTTGGGCTCTTGGCTTCGCGGATCATCAGAATGCCGTCGATCATCAAGGTACGGTTGATTTCTTCGTCCACCAGCTTGAGGTGCAATTTGTCGGCGATCGGCAGACAGAACAGATTGGCGAGCGCGGCGCCATAGAAGGTCGCGAGCAGCGCGCCCGCCATGAATGGGCCGAGCTTCGATGGATCCGTCATGTTGGCGAACATCTGCACCATGCCGATCAGGGTGCCGATCATACCAAAAGCCGGCGCACAGTCGCCAACCGCGCGGTAGATCTTCTGGCCTTCGTCGAGATGGGTGAGGAAGTTGTCGCGGTCGCGCTCGAGATTGTCGCGGATGAAATTGGTGTCGTAGCCGTCGGCGACGAAGCGGATGCCTTTGGCGAGGAAGGGATCGTCGGTCTCGACTTTTTCCAGGCCGACCGGCCCGGACTTGCGGGCGACTTCGGCGATGCCGGCGATTTCATCGACCAATTCGCGCTGAGTCATGCGCCGCATTGAGAAAGCAAATTTAGCGCCGAGCGGCAGGCCGTGCATGATGGAGGAGAACGGAAAGCGGATCAGAGTAGCGGCAAAAGACCCACCGAAAATGACGATGAACGCATGCTCGCTGACGAACATGTGCAGATCGCCGCCCATCATAATCACAAGGCCTACGACTCCGATGCCGCACAACAGGCCTAAACTCGTTGCGATATCCATGACTTCCTTACCAACGCGCACGAAATGCAGCACAAAACAGGATGGCGGCCGCTGCAAACGACCCTAGACTGGCGCTGTTAAGAGGCGGTAAAGGCTAACCGTTCGTGAAAGAAAAACGCCCGCCCTGACGGGTCCAGCCCGTGACCGGCTGGCAAAAAGCTGCAAAAATCACGGCAAATGGGCGCCGAAGCCCTAAAGTCCGACCCAGGACCCCTTTAAGAACCGGAGGAGATCGACCTATGCGTGAAATCGGCCATTTCATCGGCGGCAAGGCGGTCAAAGGGTCCTCGGGGCGCTTCGGCGACGTCTTCGATCCCAATACCGGCGAGGTGCAAGCCAAAGTAGCGCTGGCCAAGCATTCCGAGGTCGAGCACGCCATCGCCAATGCGCAAGCCGCGCAGCCGGCCTGGGCGGCGACCAATCCGCAGCGGCGCGCTCGCGTGATGTTCAAGTTTCTCGAGCTGGTACAGAAGGAATACGACAGCCTCGCCAAGCTGCTCTCTTGCGAGCACGGCAAGACATTGCCCGACGCGCGCGGCGACATCCAGCGCGGGCTCGAGGTGGTGGAATTCGCCTGCGGCATTCCGAATTTGCTCAAGGGCGAATACACCGAAGGCGCCGGCCCCGGTATCGACCTTTATTCCGTCCGGCAGGCGCTCGGCGTCGTCGCCGGCATCACCCCGTTCAATTTCCCGGCCATGATTCCACTGTGGAAGGCGGCGCCGGCAATCGCCTGCGGCAATGCCTTCATCCTCAAGCCGTCGGAGCGCGATCCGTCGGTGCCGATGCGGATTGCCGAATTGTTCATCGAGGCCGGCCTGCCGGAAGGCATCCTCAACGTGGTCAACGGCGACAAGGAAGCGGTCGACACGCTGCTCACCGACGACCGCGTCAAGGCGATCGGCTTCGTCGGCTCGTCGGCCATCGCGGAATATATTTATTCGACCGGCTGCGCCAACGGAAAACGCGTGCAGTGCTTTGGCGGCGCCAAGAACCACATGATCGTGATGCCCGACGCCGACATGGACCAGGCCGTCGATGCGCTGATCGGCGCCGGCTACGGCTCGGCCGGCGAACGCTGCATGGCGATTTCGGTAGCGGTGCCGGTCGGCAAGAAGACCGGCGACGCGCTGCTCAAGAAACTGATCCCGCGCGTGGAGAACCTGAAGATCGGCCCTTCGAGCGACGATAAGGCCGACTACGGTCCGATGGTCACCAAGGAACTGCTCGGCAAAGTGCGCGGCTATATCGATAGCGGCATCAAGGAAGGCGCCAAACTCGTGGTCGACGGGCGCGGGTTCAAATTGCAGGGCTACGAGAACGGCAATTTCATCGGCGGCTGCCTGTTCGACGACGTGAAGCCGAACATGAAAATCTACAAGGAAGAAATCTTCGGACCGGTACTCTCGGTGGTGCGCGCGAAAGACTACGAGGAAGCGGTGCGGCTTCCCTCCGAGCATGAATACGGCAACGGCGTCGCCATTTTCACGCGCGACGGCGACACCGCGCGCGATTTCGTCAACCGCGTGCAGGTCGGCATGGTCGGCGTCAACTTCGCCATTCCGGTGCCGCTCGCCTATTACACGTTCGGCGGCTGGAAGCGCTCCGGCTTCGGCGACCTCAACCAGCACGGACCGGATTCGGTCCGCTTCTATACCAAGACCAAGACCGTCACCTCGCGCTGGCCGACCGGCACCAAGGAAGGCGCCGAATTCGTGATCCCGACCATGAAGTGAGGACGTAGCGCGCAATGCCGGTATTGCGGGCCGCTGCAGGCGTTCTCGTCGCATGGCTGCTCGCGGGCTGCGCCGGCAACCCGTTCGGCGGTGCGACCCCGGTGGCGGTGGCGACGCTGGATGTCGATATGACCGGCCGCTGGATTCTGTCGGCGCCCAACTCGCCATCCTGCGGCATGAATTTCGCTGGCGCGCCGGGTGCGCTTGCAGGCACGGTCGAGCCGGAGGGCGGCTGCCCGGGCAGGTTCTACACCAGCCGGCGCTGGACGCTCGACAAGGGCACGCTCACGATCAACGACGACGAGAACCAGCCGCTCGCGCGCTTGAGTTTCGCCAGCGGGCGTTATGAAGGCCAGGCCACGGCCGGCATGCCGGTGACACTCACCCGCCAGATCATCGAACCACAGGAAAGCCAATGAGCGATTATCAGCTTTATTGCTTCGCCCAGTCCGGCAACGCCTACCGCGCCGCGCTGATGCTCAATTTGATCGGCGCCAAGTGGGAGCCGGTCTGGATCGACTTTTTCGGTGCCGGGGTCCAGCGCACGCCCGACTACCGCACGGGCGTCAATGAGATGGGCGAAGTGCCGGTGCTGGTACACGGGGCTAAGAAGCTCACCCAATCGGGCGTCATCCTCACTTATCTTGCGAACCATTCCGGCAAGTTCAAACCGCAAGGCGAAGACGAAGAACTGGAAGCGCTGCGCTAGATTATTTTCGACAACCAGAAGGTCAACGGCTTCCTCGGGCCGTTCCGCTTCCTGAAGAATTTTGCCAAGCCGGCCGGCGATCCGACGGTGCTGGCGTTCCTGCAAGGGCGCGCGCAAAACGCGCTCTCAATCGTCAACAAGCGACTGACCGGACGGCAATTCCTGGTGAGCGACAAGCCGACCATTGCTGACGTTTCAATGAGCGGCTATTTCTACTACCCGGCCGAAGAGTTCGGCTTCGATATCGCCAAGGACCATCCGGCGATCGCCGCCTGGCTCGAGCGCATGAAGGCGCTGCCCGGCTGGAAGCACCCTTACGACCTGATGCCCGGCTATCCGTTTGGCACGCAGGGTTATCGCAATAAATAATCAGTGGTCATGATGATGGCCATTCGAATGGCCATGATGTTCATGATCGTGGTCATGGTCGTGATGATCACGACCGTGGTCATGCGATGAGGCATAGGCGCCGCCTTCCGGTTCGAACGGCGCCTCGATCAAGGTCACTTTCGCACCGAGCGACTTGAGCAAAGCTTCGAGCGCTGCATCGCGCCGCGCGCGGATGCGGTTGGGCAGCACCTGCACCGGTATGTGGCGGTCGCCGAGATGCCAGGCGAGCCTTGCCAGCCCGGCCAAGTCGGCCGCGCGCGCCTCGACCAGCGGCTCGGGCGCGGCGACGACTTCCACCAGCGCGCCATTCTCGAGCAGCAGCAGATCGTCGGTGCGCAGGCGCGCCGGCCGATGCAGGTCGATCTTGAAGGCGCCGCCTTTGACGCCGGTGACGGTGATCTTCTGCGCGCTGCGCTGGGCGTAATCGAGGATCACGGTATCGATGACAGGCCGTTCATGACGGTCGGCGGCGGCTAGGACGCTGGTGGCGCGCGCCATGGGCTAATGCAGTGCCGTTGATCAGTTCAGCCGTGCGGGGCGATTGTGATCGGAATCGCTTGCCGGGACATGGTCTGGCGCTGTTGGCGCATCGGCAGCGGTCGCCGAAGCGGTTGCGGCTACCCTATCCTTGCGCTGATATTCGCGATAGGACAGCCAGCCGAGCGGGAGGCAGCCGAGATAAGTGAGCGTGCCGATGGTGAGGACCACCCACGGATAGCTGATCA